>JAFIGA010000202.1 GCA_020831715.1 Leptospira sp.
TTTACAGGCTTTGGTTCGTTGGGTTTTATGACGGGACCTATTGCATCTGTTGGATTGGAGAATCTTTACAATAACTACTTTCCTACCGAACAAACTTTATCGTTACTTTCCACGAGTTTTGGAGTTTTGGAGATATTTTTAGTATTGATCACCATTCCACTATTAAAAAAAATGGAATTTAAATAAATTTCAATTTTTTTCCCGAATAGGGTAAAACCCCCTATTGCCAAATTTTCGAGGTATGCTAGACTTTACTTACTGGTATCTTTTTTAGTTTCCAACCTAAGGATACGGACGACCAACACCTATATACCCCCTGGTTACAGGGGGTATTTTTTTAAATTCTCCACCGCTTTTTCAAAGTTTCCGATCCATTCTCCCAGGTCTTTACCTGTTTGATTTTCATCTTCCCATATGAAGGAACCATTTGACAACTTTGCAAGACTCATATAAAAAATCGGTTGTTTCTTGCCAAAATTGGGTCTCAGAGTTAAGGATCCCATTTCTGAAAGAATACCTTCGAAGTCACCCATTTCTTTGTGGGATATAATAAATTTTCTTGGCCAACTGTCTTCCAATATGGTAACTTTAGTAATTTCTTTCCATCTGGATGAAAGATCTAGAAAATCTTTTTTTAGCAAATTCCAAACATTTATGGAAATTTCCCGAATGATTTCAATATCGTCCAGTGTTGTTGCTATTCTTTTTGTTTCGCTTGATTCCATAATTCATCCATTTCTTCTAAAGTCATGTTTAATAAATTCTTCCCGGAATTCTTGGCTTCTCTTTCGATATGTCGAAATCTGCTACTGAATTTTTCATTTGTCTTCCTTAATGCAGACTCAGCACTCAGATCCAGATGCCTGGAAACATTTATAATGGAAAATAAAACATCTCCCATTTCAGATTCAATCCTCTCTTTAAGTTCCTTTGGAATCTCTCCCGATTTAATCTTTCCTTCATTGGAATGAAATGTTTTCAATTGGTTCAATTCTTCTTTAAGTTCATCCACTTCTTCCCACAATTTTTCAATGGGTTCTTGCCATTTTTCCCAATCGAATCCAACCTTCGCAACTTTTGATTGAATTTTTTCCGCTTTTTGTATCGCAGGAAGAGATACCGTAACTGAGTCTAAAATGGAATCACCTTTTGGTTTAGATTTTTTTTCGGACTCTTTGATTTTTTCCCACTGTGTTATTACTTTATCAGCTGAATCAATTCCATCCACGCGGGCAAAAACATGAGGATGACGGCGAATTAATTTTTCTGAGATTCCATCGATAACTTGATATAAATTGTATTTCCCCTCTTCCTCCGCAAGTTGTGCATGGAAAACTGATTGAAAAAGCAAGTCTCCCAATTCTTCTTTAAGTCCAACATCATCTTCGGACTCAATTGCCTCCACTACTTCGTATGCCTCTTCGAGGAGACAAGGTATCAAAGATTTATGGTTTTGTTCTTTATCCCAAGGGCAACCATTTTCACTTCTTAAAACTTTCATAATTTCTTTTAATCTATCCATAGGATGATTGAAAGAATCATTGACAATATTTATAATATCCATATCTATAGGTTTTTAAGAAAGCACTAATGGTTCAATCCGTTTTTAGAAATCATAGTTGCTTATTTAAGGCTAATCTAATTTATATTAAATAAGGTTTAAAATTAGCATGAAATACATTATTTCAATTCTACTTCCAATATTGCTTTTTTTGACCTCTTCCTGTATCCCCAACGATTCACAGACTAAGACACCTCAAGCAGATATGGGTGTAATGGATTTAAGAGAATGGAATCCGGAAGATTCTCCTCTTGTTCCGCTTCGAGGAACATGGAAAATCAAGATTTTACATCCAATAGCTTTAGATGACCGATTATTGATAGAAGTTCCCGGAACTTGGAATGCAACTATGAACAAATTGGGTTCCGGTATGGCAATATACTATTTATCTATAAAATTACCGAATAATCCTGATTACAGAAAAAATTTAGCTTTGGAAATGAATGATATTTCTTCAGCTTTTGAATTAAAATTAAATGGAGAATTGGTTCTCTCCAAAGGTGTTGTAGGGTCTTCGAGGGAAGAAATGAAACCTTCATACAAAAGACCTATTATTTTCTTGAATAATCTCGAAGAAGAATTAAATTTGGAGATAAAAGTTTCCAATTACTACCATCCAAAAGGTGGAATTCGTAGCTCAATAATTCTTGGTAAGACGAGTGGTATCATCGATAAAAATTCCAAAAGATTGGCAATTATGTGGCTATTGGTTGGAGCCACTTTCATCATGGGAATTTATCACATCATAATATTCTCTATGAGAAGAATTGATCAATCTTCATTGTGGTTCGGATTATTCAGTGTTCAGGTTGGACTAAGGGCTTTCTTTGATAACAACGTGTTTTTTTATAGAGTCTTTCCCGATGAATATTGGGTTCTAATTCATAAGATAGATGTAATTTCGTTTGCGATGACACTTCCTCTATTTTCACTTTTCATTCATTCCGTATTTTCTAAAGAATTTCATAAAACGATATTAAAAATATTCATCAGTGTTGGAATCATCTATACATTCATAATTGCTTTTTCAATTTCCAATTTTTATATGAATATTTTAAATTATTTTGAGGTATTCATCATCGTTGCTATTCTTTATTTTTTATTCATCATATTTAAAACAGTAGGAAATAAAAGGGAGGGATCTATTTTATTTTTATTCGGTTCTTTGATTTTATTTTCAACGGTTATAAATGATATTTTAAATCAGATGAGATTAATTCAAACAGGATACATTGTGAATTTTGGGTTTATTGCTTTCTTGCTTTCCCAAACAACCCTCTTATCAAGAAGATATACATTGGCATTTGTACATTTGGAAGAATTAAAGACTTCACTCGAAGATAAGGTTCAATCAAGAACTAAAGAGTTAAATAATGCCAAACAGAATGCTGAAAGTGCCAATCACTTAAAGGATAAATTTCTATCGCTAGTGTCACATGATTTACGTTCACCTATAGCTAGCGTAATTGGCTTACTGAATTTGATAATTGAAGATTACAATGAAATCACTGATAACGAAAAAAAAACATATCTGCAAAAAGCTTTGGATAATTTAAATCATTCTCTAGGAATGATTTCACAATTGCTCAAAATGAATCGACTTCGAACAGGATCAATTGTCTTGGAAAATGAAGAATTTGATGTTTATATTGAAATTGAAAATATTACGAATAAATTTTGGATGCAAGCTAATCAGAAAAAAATAAAAATTATTAATCTAATTCCGATAGGACTCTACATAAACACTGATAAATCGTTACTGGGTGAGATATTTTTCAATTTAATATCCAATGCTATTAAATTTTCAAATATAGGGGGAGAAATATACATTTCATACAACAAAGATGAGGAAGGAAAATTCATAGAATTCACGGTTCAAGATTCAGGAATTGGAATCGAACCAACTGTGATGGAAAACATGTTTAAGAGCGATGTGAAAACAACACAAAAAGGAACCATGGGAGAGGTGGGAACCGGACTGGGACTTCCATTTGTAAAGGACATTTTGGATCAACTTAACGGAGTTATTCACGTTAAGAGCGAACCATATAGTGGTTCGAGCTTTACATTCAGATTACCAGTTGCTCAGAGTTCCACATTAAAATTAAATTGAACACCATAGATCATTTCTGAAGGATAATTTTCAGTTAACCGTGAATCATTGTTGACTTCGGTTAGGATCCGAAATACTCCTTTTCCATCAAAAAGAAATGAATCCAATATATGACTTAGATAAAAAAATGCAATTCCTGTCGCTGCATATCTTTGAAGATTTTGTGCTTGGTTGTATTTCTTTTTCTCAATATTTCTCCGTTGCTGAAAATAAAACTTTTCGAATATTGATCTATCATTTAGAGCAAAATACAATTTTACAGGGTCATTCCAAGGATCTTTGGCAATTGCATCACCACGTAATTTTTCATTTGTACCAATATACAATATTGCGGGAATGAATGTCCAATATAGGATTGGCTCTATAATTAAATCATTTTTATACTGAATGTATCCCGGAATAACCTTTTCTAGCAAAGAATACTTTTTTACCGGTTCTTCAAGCTTGTATTGTACGGGTTGATTAGATGATAAATTTAAAACCCCGGATTTTTGTTCATCTCGAATTGTAAATGATTTCCATTTTGAGAATTTTCCGGGTTTTCCAAAAGCATTTTTGCCTGCTACTTGAATCTCATAATCTCCCGGATTCAATTTAAGATCAATATAATTAATATTAGTATCTCTCTCTTCAATAGAGTTATCACTTTGTTTCAATCGAATGATATATCCTCGACTTCCTTTCACATCTTTCCATTCTATTTTCATGGATTTCTCTTCAGCAAAAAGTAAAATTGGTAATAAAAAAAGAAATATAAAAAATAAAACTCGATCTCTCATTTAAAAGTCCAATTCAGGTGCTTCTAAATCTTCAGAAAGAATAATTCTAAATTTCGCCTTTGGCGAAATGGCGGAATTTTCCGTTAAATCATCTGCAGATTTTAAAGCTTTTACCTGCCAACTATATGATCCTATATCCAATATTGTTAAGTCATCTAATTTATATTGATTGCCTGTTACATTCTTTCGAATCAAAACCTTTCCACCGGACTTTTCCTCATTTAGTGTAAATTCATATTCTTTAAAGTTCACAATTCCCTTCCATCTAAAAACTAGACTTGACTTACCTGCCATATCAATTGTTGATTTTGGATATATCGGTATTGGTGTTGGTGTTGGAATTTTTGAAACTTTTTTAATTTCATTTATGTCATCATCTATTTCCTTTTGGATACTAGGTATATTTTTTATATTCAATACCTCGAACTCCGATATTGAAGATCTAGTTTCGATTCCGGGTATGGCACCTACGCCTACTACTCTTACAAAATAATTACCGGGATCTATTTTTACAGAGATTCCATTTCTACCGGATTTCAAAACCTTTTCTATGTTTTTAAAAGATTCGTCTTTGCTAATTTCCAATTTATAAGACTCTAATGACTCAAGTTCATTCCATTGAAATGGAACTAAATCTGCTTGGTCTATGTATATTTTTTCTTTATGCATCGGAGAAAAAATTACCAATTTCGATCTTGTCTTTATCCTTATTCTCCTAGGCATTGAGGTTTTCTGATCACTCTCGACTTTCCAATAGTAATTTCCCGAATCTAGTTTTAGCGAAAAAACATCAGATTTCAATGTAGAAGACTGGACTATATTCTTAAAAAATGGATCACTGCCTATAATAAATTTAACATTTTCACCGTTGGAGTTATCCCATCGAAATTGAATATTTAGCTGTTCATAATCATTAACAAAGTATCTTGCATTGTCCAATGGTTCTAAAAGGTTTATAGACTCCCCCATCTCTTTTACTGTATTATCCACTTGAGTAATGGTATTGGGTTTTATTGCCACTGAATTTCCTAACTCTTCAAGTGTAACTTTCCCTTCAGAATAGACTAAAACTCTATCGGAATCATCTCCAAATATTCTCAGAATAGATTGAAAATTCAAGAATGATTTTTTTTCCTTTTGAACTCTAACTGTATCCTTTTCACCGGGATCTATAAATATCGATCCTCTCTCTAATATAATATTCGATTCTTCATCTTGAACACTAATCACTATCATACTCAATGGATCCAATTCAATTCGAGTTCCTCGATTTAATATTAAAATTGCCTCTGCCCTCTCATCTGTGCGTATTGAATCCAGATTTCGGACTTCTTCTTTTTGTTGCACATCCTGCCAGATAACCGAATTGGAGTATCGCTTCTGTGCAACACGATTTCGATAAATAACCGTTCCAACAACTTCCCTATCGGATTTTTCTTCAACAACTGTCTCGAAAACGAAAAATATAAGAGCAACTAAAAAGATTATTACGGATATTGATGCAATTATCCAATCTCTGGTATCAAACCCAAATTCTTCTCTATATTGATTCATTGATTAGTACCCTTTACTTTAGGAACGGGAATACCAACCAATTGCCTTAATTCATCGATGGATCTTGGTCGATTCGGATCATTATTTTTCCCCAATACGGCATATGTAAGCTGAGCTTTTTCCTTCCCTCTTACAAAAATCGGTTTCATCGGAACACAATCATACAAGCCATTTAACTTATTATATGTGGATTCAGAAACCAATATGTCTGTTCCGAAATCTTTATTTAAATACTCAACCCTGGAGGCAAGATTTACAGCATCACCTATCACAGTGAACTCTTTGCGTTTATTGGAACCAATCTGCCCCGCTATTGCCGGACCCGAATTGATGCCACATCCAATTCGAATCGGAGGTATATTTTTTTTCTTCAGTCTAATGTTGAGAGAAATCAAAGCTTGTCTCATTAATAGTGCAGAGTCAACGGCTTTCTTAGCATCACCTATCTCAGGAAGGATTGCTCCCCAATGCGCCATTACAGCATCACCAATAAACTTATCTACTACTCCCCCTGTTAAATGAACGCAATCAACCATTTCGGTAAAATATTCATTCAATATTTCGACTACTTTTTCCGGTTCTCTTGATTCACTTAGTGCAGTGAAACTTCTGATGTCGGAAAAAAAAACCGTACATTCCTTCCTTTCACCACCCAGACTCAATTCCCCTTTCATCGCTCGTTCGGCTATCTCCGGATTTACAAATTTTCCAAATTCTTCTTTAATTCGCTCTCTTTCTCTCAAACCTACTGCCATTGATCGAAAAGATTGAGTCAAAAGTCCAATCTCATCATTTGTGGATGGATGAATACTTACATCAAAATTACCATCCTCTATCTTCCTCGAAGCTGTAACCAAACGGATAATAGGATTAGTCAATGTTTTGGAAAACAGGAAAATAAAAAGAAAGCTCAGAGATAAAACCATTATCAAAATCAGTAGATTTCTTCTTTCAATTTTATAAACTGCGGCAAAGGATTTGGCTTCCGGAACAGCAGAAATAACTCCCATACCAAATCTAGACACAATTCGGAAAGAACCAAGATAGGCTTTATTTTTATAGTTGAATCGTTGGGATCCATTGTCTATCCCTGATTCTAACATCTTTTGAACAATAGGTAATTCAGTGATTTCCAGTTTAGGATTCGAACTTAAGATTGTAGTTCCATTGGAAGAAATTAAATGAAGTTCAAAAAAATCTGCTTGTCTCGATGACTGCAATGACTTCATAAAATAACCGGGTGAAATAAATATGTATCTTTTTTCTTTTTTATCCTGGGATGGTAGGTAAACTAATAGCATCGGATGGTTCACGATAGAAGTTATATTTTCTAACCAAGGTTTCTCTCCACTCTTATTCCTAAATCGAGAGTTGGTCATTAAAACTCCATCCAAGTCTTCTTTATTAAATGAAGTATCTTTCTTGAATATACTATTATAGTAGCTATAATTAACCGAGTAATTATTTTTCACATCAATTCCGGAAATGAAATATACAACGGAAGGATTCTCCAAAAAAAATTCTTCTACTATTCCATCTTTAACGGTTAAAGTCCTTTCCTTTGCTACAATTTCTGAAAATAAATTCGTTCTATATATTAAGTTTTCCAGATCCGACTCGATCACATCTCCGACCAGACGAGATAGATTTAGATTGTAATCTTGAACCATGACTGTAATAGTTTCTTTGAAAAAATTAGAAGCAAAGTAAATCATTCCTGATATAGATATGGAAAGTATCAATGAAACTATACTCAATAACTTTAAACGAATTGAATATTTTGTCTGCTTGCCTTTTGTAAAAATGTTTTCGGATCTGAATTTTCTTTTGAATCGTGTGGGGATAGAATAATTTGGATTTAAATAGTGTAAATATTCACATATAATCTGATCGTCTTTTTCCAGTTCAGATCTCCCGATTGTCTGATTCATTATATAATTTGGAGCTTGATGGAGTTTCCTTAAAAAAAGAATAGGTAGTAAAGTATTTACAGACCCTAGTTCTTGATCAGGGAAAAGAATTAATATATTTCCATTTTTTGATTTCTTTTGAACAAAATTGGAAAGTTTTTCCAAATAGATAAAGTCTTTTTCATCTAACTTTCTTCCATCTATTGGAAAATAGGATAAGCCTTTTTCCTTAAAATAGGGAATCGAGAATTTAAACTCTTTTCGTTTTTTTATATTAACTGGAAAATAAAAAAATATTTCTTCACATTTTGTCTCAGATAATAACTTTTCCAAGTATTCTTTTTTTTCCGATTCATTCTTAAGATCACCCGGAATAATTTTTACGATACATTTAGCTCCCGAAGGGAAATATATTTCAGGGAAAATCATTAGCTTCAATGTTTGAAAATTGACTGAATGTATCTAGTATTTTTTAATTCAAAAAATCATTTTTATAGGTAATATTACCTATAGGATTTCTATATATTCCGTGCTAGTATCTAAGTAGGAGTTCACATCATGAAGTCATTAATAGCAAAATCCCTGATTCTATCGACAATATTCATAGGAACATTTGCTTGTTCCAATAGCGAAGATGATGATTTAGTTTGGTTGCTATCGGTGTTGAACCAACCTGAAGGAGAAAATACAGTTGCAGGAGGAAGCGAGAGCAATTCATCAAATTCTGCCGAAAATGATGCCTCCGAAGAAAGTCGTCCATTTTCAATTGTTGTAAACGATGTAATAGGAACACCTGACTTCATTTTTGAAAATACAACTGAATATCCTCTTCGTATACAAATTAGAGATCCATTCGATCCTGTTAGTGGTGCAATGGTGCAGATTCGAGAGTTGAATCCCAACGGGGTTCAATCTGTTATCTTTCGTGCTATTTCGGGTGAAGACGGAAATATAAGCGGAACATTTACCATTCCCAACAGAGAAGAAGCCTTTGTTCTGTTGGAAATTTATTATTTGGGTGAAGAGTATTTTTTTGAAATTAATTTAAGAGATGTAATAGCTGTTAATAGAGATATATTTATTTTTCTGGAAAATATAACTCAAGTTGATAATCCGGATCGGGATGGTGATGGGATTCCGGATCATTTGGATGATTATCCGGATGATCCAACACGCGCCACTAAAGTGCGAATCCCATCAGAGATGTATTATACTGTTGCTTATGAAGATTTATATCCCCAGCAGGGGGATGCTGATTTCAACGACTATGTTGTCCGCGTAGTCAATGAAGAAGATCTGGATGCGAAAGGTGAGGTCGTCCGTATTCGAGGGTTCTATACACATGTAGCCAAAGGTGCTGGTTACAATCATACCCTCCACCTTCGTATACCCGGAGAAGTCTCAGGAGAGTACAGTCTGGTCCGGAAACGCCCCGATGGATCGGTCTATTTTAATGAGTCAGGAAATCTCAACTCAGGAGGAAGCATTATGCTTCTTCCTGAGAGCAACACTACGATTTCTCAATCCAATACAGATCCCGGACAAGTTTTATCTATCGGAGATAGTTCTGAATATGAGCTAATTCTTTCCGGTTCTGTTTCAAGAAATAATCTCATTAAAGCCCCTTATGATCTTTATGTCCATGTATCAAATACAAAGAAGGATATACATTTTCTGGGATTATACAAAAATCCTGATGGGAGTGACAAATACTTGGATCCAAATGGCTTTCCTTGGGCACTTTTGGTTCCGGGAGATTTCCATTGGCCTTTGGAAAAGAAAAATATCCATGATGGCTATCCGAAATTTTTCAATTGGTATTCAAGCAATGGTGTTGAGGCAAGCAATTGGTATGAAACTACCAATCCAGCTTTCTTATTCTCCTATTGATAATTAGTTTTTTACTTGCAGGAAATAAATCCTGCAGGTAAATTCAACTAGTGCTCGGTAATGCAGAGAATTATATCTCTAAAATTATTTCCAATCTATCCCCGCTTTGTTCCCTGGATAAAGATTTAAAACTACGATTCGCAAATTCTAGTTTTTACCAAGAATTTAACATACACCCGGAATCTGTCGGAAAACCAATTCTATCCTTTCTTCCCATCAAAACCGATACTAAAAATCAGATAGAGTTAATATTCGGAAAATACAGAAATTCAGGAATTCAGAACCAAGAATTCTCTGTTGGCAAGAAGACCTATGGATATTCGTTGATACCAGCCGAAGGCGAAACCATACTAATACTACGAGACATTAGCGACAAGAAAATCTTGGAGAAGAAAATCCAAACACTTCATAGGCGACTTCTTAATATTCAGGATAAAGAAAGAGAATCCATCGCTCAAGATCTACACGATAGTGTCGGCCAGACAATTCTTGCTGCCAAATTACATATAGAATCAGGTAGTCAAGAAAAAGGCTTGGAATTAATTGATCTGGCTAGTCAGGAACTAAGAGAAATCTACTCATCCATCTATCCATCTCATTTGAAAGAGCTGGGACTCATACCTGCTATCAAGAACCTTATAAAACATTTTCTTAATTCATTTCAAGTTTCGTTTCAATCTAAACTACCTGAAAATCTATCCCATTCATTGGGACTCATCATATATCGACTCATTCAAGAAGGCACAACCAATATTGTAAAGCATAGCCAAGCCCATAATGTATTCATTTCTTTGGAACAAATAAATGACATTATAGAAATTAAAATCGAAGACGATGGATTGGGATTCGATAATAATGAAGTTCATATATTCAGTTCAGGATTTGGTTTGGAAAATATGAAACGAAGAGTTGAGGATTTAGAAGGAGAGTTTCAAATTGAATCTCATCTCCACCAAGGAACCAAAATATTAATTACACTTCCCGGAAAAGAAAAGAAATGAAAGCTACATCGGATACAAGCATTGGTCGAGCAACTGTATTTTTTGTAGATGATCATACAATTTTGCGGGAAGGACTGAAATTGATTTTTTCCAACCAAAAAGACTTTGAAGTTGTTGGAGAGGCGGGGAATGCAGAGGATGCTCTTCCACTAATAAAATCTCTTGAACCTCAATTACTAATATTGGATATTTCTCTTCCCGGAAAAACCGGATTAGAGCTAACCAATGAATTGCGAAAACTAAAAATGAAGTCTAAAATCATACTTCTCTCCAGGCATGATCAATCAGAATACATCCAAGAAGCTAAAAAATCAGGTGTGCAAGCATATGTATTAAAGGATGAAGCAGGAAAGGATCTTTTAGACGCCGCTAGATCTGTATTGAGAGGATACTACTACCTGAGTCCACGACTCATGTCCGGAAAAGGCAATGACTTTATTCCGGATCATGATTTAGAAGAAAATGATTCCGACCTTGTAAAAACTCTCACGAATAAAGAAAAAGAAATTCTCCAACTCATCGGACAAGGAAAAGACAACCAAAGCATCGCAGATGATCTAAAAATCCAAATCAAAACAGTTCGTATTCACAGACAAAATATAATGGATAAATTGGAAATTCACAAAGCAGAACAGTTGATACTTTTTGCACTAAAAAACAGCCGCGAACTATAACTTAAAGAAATTCAAAAATTATTGGCGGACACATAACAATTTCGAGGTTAAATTACATTCTTTATCTTCAAAAGTGTTGTTTATTAGCGACGTTTTTCCTGTTGTATTTCCCTCTCCTACATTTCCCGAATCCAAATTGCTGTTTGATTCCCAAGCATCACAATTTCCCAAAAAACTATTAACCCAATTATCATCCAAACCAGTCCACCATCTATCACTCGTATTCAGAGAAAATGGGTTATTCATATTTCCAAAAACAAATATTCCTGCAGCATTGGAAGTGAACAGAGACAACCCATCAGAGCGAAAGTATTCCGTATTTGTCTTAATAACCCAATCTATGTTTTCCCCGAGTCCACCCCCGCAATTGGCTGTAGAACATGCTCTACGAGTTGTACCCGTTACCAATAGTGCCTTATAATCGGTTCCAACACCGGCTAGACCGGAGAAATTAGTATTCTTCTCGGTGGCACATTTGCCATCGGCGCCTGAGATTCCGGCTAGATTTCCATCGAAGTTATCTTGAGTTATAAAAATAAATTTCCTGTTATCTATTTCCTCCGGCGTAGTTTGCTCAGTATAGTTTCCATCGGTTAGAAGCAATAATTCAAAAATAGGAGCCTCAGGAAAAGGAATGGAACAATAGGAAAAGAAAATCGGGATTATAATAGCACTCAAAAAATTTGCTTTGTGAACTCTCTGTTTTTTCATAGGATTAATTCTGATTCTTATCTTCTATTCTAAGTCAAAATTACAATACTGCAAGCAAAACGGAAAATTTTGGACTTTTTTTGGTTGTTTCCCTGCCTTTTTGTGAAAAACTAGTAGAAAATAGGAAATCTACCAAGAAGGAAATTATGTTCAGATCTACATTATTCATCACTACAGTATTCATTCTCATTGCGGCAATCACTCGATTACTTCCCCATCCTCCTAATTTCACACCGATTTTGGCTATTTCTCTATTTGCAGGAGCATATTTAAGCAATCGCTACCTTGCCATGCTCATTCCTGTTGCGGCAATGTTTGTTGCAGACATTTTCTTGGGATTCCACAACTTAATGCTACCTATTTATGCACTCATCATCGCGATGAGCTTCCTTGGCAGAAGTGGTCTAGGTGAGAATCGCTCGGCTATGAGAGTGGGCGGATTCACTCTTGTTGGTTCCGTAGTTTTCTTTCTGGTTACCAACTTTTTGGTTTGGTTGACTTCCGGAATGTATGCAATGAACACTGCGGGATTAGTTCAGTGTTATACTATGGCTATTCCTTTCTTTCAAAATCAGCTTGCGGGAGATCTATTCTTTTCGGCAGTTCTTTTCGGAAGCATGCATTTCCTTATCTCCAGAGACTTGGTTCTTGCCAAGGTAGAAGTAAGAAACTAAACCAGGACTTTCATTGGAAGTTCGGATCGAAGAATCCTGGAAGAAACTTCTTCAAGAAGATTTCGACCGGGATTATTTTTTACATCTTAGAAATTTTGTAAAATCAGAATACCGCAGAACCACAGTTTATCCACCAGCTAAAAATATCTTTCGCGCTTTTGATATTTTACCTATTCACAAGGTAAAAGTTGTTATTCTCGGACAAGATCCCTACCATGGAGACAATCAAGCAAATGGTCTTTGCTTTTCCGTAAATCCGGGAGTTGACATTCCTCCATCACTGAAAAACATATATAAGGAAATTGAACAGGAATTAGGTGGATCAATTCCAAAATCAGGTGATCTCACTCATTGGGCCGAACAAGGCATCCTACTCTTAAATGCAACATTGACAGTCGAAGCACACAGAGCAGGTTCCCATCAAAAGAAAGGCTGGGAAGAATTCACAGATTCCGTCGTTGAAAAACTTTCCAAAAGAATGGAAGGACTGGTTTTTTTGCTTTGGGGAAGTTATGCCCAGAAAAAAGGCGAAGTCATAGACAGAAACAAACACTTGGTTTTATCTTCTCCCCACCCTTCCC
Source organism: Leptospira sp. (assembly GCA_020831715.1). Taxonomy (GTDB): domain Bacteria; phylum Spirochaetota; class Leptospiria; order Leptospirales; family Leptospiraceae. Next base: position 13,449 of record JAFIGA010000202.1, read on the forward strand.
CCCTATCCGCATCCAGAGGTTTCTTTGGAAATGGTCATTTTCGAAAAACCAATGATTATCTCATTCAATCAGGTAAATCACCCATCAATTGGTTTCCTTCGCCTCAGTCAATTTAGGCATACTTCTAGGTAGCTTATCAGGTACTGCCGGATGAAACCCAAGGGACGCATCTATGATATCCAAAATTTCAATATGACCATTGGACTCAGCGAGCATTCTAGCTGACCATCCATCAATTGTGTGCTGAACGTTTGCATTTCGACGAATCAATTCCAATGCTAAATCCGCATTTCCATTGTATGCGGCATAGAGCAATGGTGTCCAACCTTGATGAATTGCATTGGGATCGGCACCCTTTTTTAAAACATCAATAGCATTGTTGGTTTGATTATTGTAGCTATAATATATGATATGCGGATTCAAAGATGGATCTATTGCTACAGTGGTAGTTGCAGCAGTAGTGGATGTCTGTGTGGGCTGACTTGTTTGCGTTGGTTGAGTATTCTGAGTATTGGTATTCGATGCAATAGATGTAAATGACATATTGGAGTATCTGCCTCCAATGTTTCCATTGGATACATGAGTTAGATAGAATCCTCGATTGAAGCTCTCGCAATGGCGATCCTTGTCGCATTGGTATCCAAAAAGTGTATCTTCCCCCTCCATGACAAAGATCCAATATCGATAATTGTTATTGAGTTTCTTGAACTTATAAGTAATGGTAGCAAGCTCATTCTTAGAAACCAATTTATCGATTTGTATCATTTTCTGAGCATTTCTGTCACCCGATGAAGTTATGGTTTCCTGCAATTTACCATTTACATAAATCGAAAGCTCTCCATTTCTTGCAGTGGATCTCAGGTTGATATTACTATTCTTGAAATATAAAAACATTGGCTTCGTATCTGTTGGCTTGGGTTTACCGGGATACATTTTCTGGATGCCTTCTATATCTAAATCGGATAGCCCAAACCTTACACCCATAGGTTTTCCTGAATGAAATAACTCCGGAGGAAAGTAATACGCCATAACCGATACAGGATCAGGCTTGGTATGATTGGTATATCTAGCTCCACCTGCATGGAAGATATTTTTATCTATAGTGGCACGATCCCATTTAAATCTTTCTTCAAAGTAGGGATATGTCTTTTCCGGTATCCATGCGGATTTTTTAGCCGGGTTGAATTGCTCATGATGCAAACCCAGTGCATGGCCAAATTCATGAATGATGGTACTACATCCATTCGCCCCTTTGTATTCGGGATAGTAAGACATACTCGCTTGAGTGGGTGTGCTGATTCCTTGACCGACATAGGACCAACCGGCTACACCTGGCTTTTGCGGGGCAAATTCTATGTTAATAGCATGTGTATTCGGTGGCATCTTTCCACTTCGAAAGTCGAACCGAAAATTACCATACCTCTCCCATTCACGGGCACAGTGCTCAGTAGCTAACTTTTGTTCCTGGGTTCCACTCATGAAATAGACAGGAATGGTCTCTCCTGCTTTCCAGCGGTAATTCGAAATCCAAACAGCTCTCTGACGGATCAGTTTGGTATCGTTGAATGGGGGAAGACCACAGGAGGGATTCATGATTTCTTCAGAATTTGTTTCTGCGTGGATGGAGTAAAATGGAACTGCTATAGTGCCAATCATGATAACACAAAAAAGAGCAAGTTGGTTTGTATTGATAAATAATTTCATAAGGACTAGTAAAAAAATTTCAAAAAAGTAGATCAACAAAAAAAAAGAACCATGGATACATTCATATCTCACGGTTCTTTCAATATCAGATAGTTTTTAAACTAAATGAATTAGCCTTTGCAAACTTTTACATTCGCTGCAGTAGAACATGAAGCTGTCCCTGAGATCTTGCATCCTGCATCTTGGCATGCTTTTCTGTTCTTGTTGTTATCACTACCATTGATCATGCACTGCTTGCAACCATTGGAACTTCCAGATCCACAGTTATAACATTTATTTGCAGATAAGCCTATAAAAGGAACTGCAAAAGCAAAAATCATTGTAAATAGAATTGTTCTAAGTTTCATAACCACCTCTTGATTTCAAGTTTAGAATTAAGATATCATTGGATAGGATCCGGAAAATTTGTCAAGAAATTTTATTAAGAATTTTATCAAAATTTACAAATTAATGATTACTACCAATAAATTCCAATACCTCTTCTTCCTTGGCATGGTTCATTCCATAAAAATTAGCATGGATTTCAAAACTATCTTTTCCTGAGACTTGTTGGCATTGAAGAACTTTAGCTATGAAATCTACTGATCCTGTCATAGATACTTGCTTCAAAGATATTGATAGTATTGTCCCAATTTCAATTGCATCATCTGATTGAAAAATCACACCACGTGATGATATTTCCTGATGCTTGGCAATGTTCACTGCAGGAGAATGATAAATTTCTATGGGGGGGAGAATTGATTTATAGTTCGAGTAAGGCATAATAAAAATATCGTTTAAGTGAATTAGTATGCAATTCTTTTTTGGAAATATGACAAAAATTTAATTGGGGAAATATAATAGTCCGGCACATCATTACTGTAGCCG
>JAFIGA010000237.1 GCA_020831715.1 Leptospira sp.
TTATTTCACAGGAGTAGATCAAAAAGAAGGAATCAGCCACAAATATACTGTAACACTTAAAAGTGGTGATTCAGAGATTTATTACAAGAATCGAGACTATGTTTTTTTGGATTATACATACAAAGAGTTCTCTACTTTTTCACTCTGGTCTGCGCTCCTTTTTTATGCCGGGCATATATACTATCAAGTTCAAGCTCGAAATCAAGAAGAATCCGTTCGTGCCAATATACAAATTGTTAACTACCAAGCTTTTCAAGATCTTTCCGCTCAAAATCCTGATGCCGCATTCAATCGTTTACTGGCTGAACAATGGATTATTGCTCCGGCAGAGGCAACAGCCAAAAGATACAGAAGAATAGCAGGTGATTTAGGTTTGGAGCGAGGTCCACAGGCTCAGTTTCGTGATGGACCTATGATCTATGGAATGCTGTTTATGTTGGCAACTTCCTTTACTTTTCTATTTATGGGATTGGACAGGGAGACTCTCGATATAGGTTTTCACCCCGGAGGAGACAAAAATCCCAATAATCTCTGGAATCCGGCACAGGGAGAGGCAAGAGGGCATATTCAATACAACTTTCGTTTCTAAATTTAGGGATTGGTTGACAAATTCTCTCCTGATTAGACAGTATTCATATGTTTAAAGGCGTATATACGGCGATCATTACCCCTTTCTCAGCCGGAAAGGTTGATTATGATAGTTATTTTTCCATTTTAGAGAACCAGATCCGGTCAGGAGTGAGTGGTGTTGTTCCTTGCGGAACCACCGGAGAATCTCCAACATTGGATCATGATGAACACTCCGAACTCATTCGTAAGACTGTAGAATACACCAAGGGAAGAATCCAAGTCATAGCGGGGACAGGATCCAACTCTACCCAAGAAGCGATTCGCCTGACTGAACAGGCATGCAAGGACGGTGTGGATGGAGTTCTATCTGTTAATCCTTATTACAACAAGCCGACTCAAGAGGGATTGTTTTTACATTTTAAAAGTGTAGCCGAGGCATCTTCCAAGCCGGTTATGCTTTACAATATTCCCGGTAGAACAGCCGTATCTCTATCCATAGATACAATTTGTAGACTTGCAGATCTAAAAATGATTCAATCTATCAAAGAAGCAACCGGTGATATTGGCCATATGGCTAAATTAATATCAGTTCTTCCCAAAGATTTTACCTTGTTGTCCGGTGATGATAATATTACATTACCTGTACTTTCCATTGGAGGGTCGGGTGTTGTGTCAGTTGTATCCAACTTGTTCCCCAAGACTCTAGCTTCTATGGTTCGATTGTGGGATGAAGGAAATCTTGTTGAATCCAGGAAAATATTTTTTCAAATGATGCCGGTCTTTCAAAATGCATTCTTGGAAACCAATCCCATTCCGGTTAAAGCCGCAATGAGTTGGTTAGGTTACTGTAAGAATGAGTTGAGGCTTCCGATGACGCCACTGACATCTTCCAAGGCAAGTGAGGAATTTAAAGCTCTAGTTTTGAAATTAAAAGAGGATAACTTTGGCTAAAAAAAAGATCACATTAATTGGTGCCGGTGGTAGAATGGGCAAGGCAATCATTCAAGCTTTTCCCAATTCCCAACGATCTGAATTGGGGTATGCAATTGTTCGCCCGGATTCTTATTCAATCGGTTTTGACTCGGGGCTCCATTGTGGAATGAAAGAAAACAAAGTTGCTTTCTCTTCTGATTTGGATGAGGCAATCTCAGAATCTCATGGGGTCATAGACTTCAGCACGCTATCCGGATTAGAAACAGTTTTGGAGCTATGTGTTAAGTATAAAAAGCCCTTGGTTGTGGGGCTTACAGGTCTTGAGGAAAAGCATAAGAAAGCCATACAAGAAGCTTCCGAATTCATTCCCTTGGTTTATTCTCCGAATATGTCGGTAGGAGTGAACCTATTGTTTAAGTTAGCTGAAATATCCGCTAAGGTGTTGCATGAAGGATTTGACATAGAAGTCTTGGATATTCATCACAGACATAAGAAGGATTCTCCATCCGGCACTGCCACCAAAATTCGCGATATATTAGTCAATACATTGGGAAGAAAGGAATCGGATGTTATATATGGAAGACATGGCAATTATCCGGAAAGACCCGCAAAAGAAATAGGCGTTCATACGATGAGAGCCGGTGAGGTTGTGGGTGAACATACTGTTTATTTCTTCTCTCCGGAAGAAAGAATTGAGATTACACATAAGGCACAAGACCGGAAGACTTTCGGTGTTGGTTCGGTTAAGGCAATTGATTTTGCCATGCAGCAATCACCGGGGTTATATGACATGTTTGATGTATTAGGGATATAAAAACTTGGACAACATTTTAGATTTTTTTAGAGGAATATATATAGTCTCGGCGAACAAGAGCTATTTTTTAATATTTTTCGATATACTAATTGTAAGTTTTTTAATTTATAAAATTTATATTTTTCTTAGGAGAACCAGGGGGATACAACTTCTTATGGGGGTTGCAATTATCTGGTCACTTGGCTCGGTTGCCGAATATATGGAACTGGAGCTTTTGGATTGGATTATAACTAATATACGTCCTGCTTTGGTATTCGCTATTATTGTGCTTTTACAGCCCGAGTTAAGAAGAATTACCGGTGATTTAACGAGGATACGACTATTTAATTTATTCCTGATGAAGCCTGTTTATGACTTGGAACCCATCGTGGATGCGGTGAAATCCATGGCGGCAACCAAGACCGGGTCTATCATTGTTCTTACAAAAGAAATTTCCCTCAAGCCTATCGTGGAAGATTCCATTCAACTGGACTCAATTGTAACATCACCTCTACTCAGGACAATTTTCGTGAAAAACACTCCTCTTCATGATGGTGCCGTTATTATAGAACAAAATCGCATTGTATCTGCTGCTTCCTATCTTCCTATGACAAATAATATGGATGGATCTACTTTTGGAGCAAGGCATAGATCAGCTCTGGGTCTTGCCGAAGAGACGGATGCAGTAGTGATTGTAACATCCGAAGAGACCGGTGAGATTTCTGTGTGCTATAATAATGAGATGGTGCACCCGGTTAAACCAACGGAACTTAAGTCTTTGGTGAATTCATTCTTATTGGAGAAAAAACCTGTTAAGAAATCCGACAGTTCCGAGGTTAATAAATCATGAACCCGGATATAATCATCGAAAAAGCGAAAGAACTTTTTGTCAAGAATTGGAAGGTGAAGTTAGGTTCAGTATTTTTGGCAACAATCTTCTACATCAATTTGCAGAATTCCAAGGTTCTAATTAAGAATATAAATATTCCGGTAGATTATCCTAAGTTGGAAGCAGGCATGTATTACTCAACAGATCCTGATAAAACTTTCCCTATTCGAGTGGAGGGATTGCGAGAGGTTGTAAACTACTATTCACAGTTCATGAAGGCAATCCCCGATTATTCGAATTTGGAGCCCGGAGAAAATGATATCGTAATAAAGAATATAACGGGTGTTCCAAACGGTGTTAAGATAACCAAATTAAAAAAGAGTATTAAAGTGAACTTGGAGGGTATTGGAACCAAGGTTGTGAATGTTGATGTGAATTTTGAAGGAGATCTCCCCTCCAATTACGAGAAGGTTTCCTATAGGGTAAGACCTAATAAGGTTACAATATCAGGAAAACAATCTGATGTGGAAAAGGTGAATCGTATTCTTCTTCCATCGATATCCTTGGAAGAGGTCAACGAATCCTTTGTTAAAAAATTGAGAATTCCCGATCTACCAAAAGGTGTATTCGTGACCGGAGGAATCAAGCAGGCTACCGTATCCGTTACTATTTCGTCTCAGGATTCAAAATCAGGAGAGCAGACTATTACAGGAATCCCTGTTAAATGTACCGGAACCAATAAATATCTTGAGCCTGATCTATCCGAAGAACAAGTTTCTGTTAAGATCAATACAAAGGTTCCCGTAAAAAGCAGTTCCATTATTAATGGAATACAAGCAACTGTTCCGTGTAACTATACATATGATTTTGAAAGGAAAAAAATTATTCCTAATGCTCAACCTATATCGGAGAAGGTCAGAATTTCAAGATCCAGAGATTTGAAAAATATAGATATTCTTCAAGTCATACCGGATCGAGTTACGATAACCTATAGATTAAAAGATCTGGGAAGAGATCCAATTAAAGATAAGAGAGAAGATCCGCCTCAGCCCATGGAAGAAGAACCACTTCCGCCTCCACCGGAAAACCTAGACATCGAGGAGATTTCTCCTTGAGAATTGCAGTGGGAAACGATATAATTGCCAATCATAGAATCCGGGAAGCTCTACAGAATTATGGAGATAGATTTGTTAAAAAACTTTTTTCAAATGAAGAGATCGAATACTGTAGTTCCAAAAAGGATCCTGTTCCCCACTTTGCCGCTAGATTTGCCTGCAAGGAAGCATTTATCAAAGCAATTGATGCCGGTTCGGATATTCGATTGGATATGAAGGAAATAGAATTGGCAGGATTGAAATTCGGGAAAAAAAAGCTTTCCTTGAGTGGGAAATCCAGGGAAATGTTTGAACTTAAGGGATTTTCCCATGCAGAGGTCTCCATAAGCCATTGCGAAGAATATGCAACAGCAGTGGTGTTGCTCTATAAAGAATAGGATGGTGGTAACATGATTGTATCGGATAAAATGAACAAGGTTTTAGAGTTTTACAATAGTGGATTGGCACTTTATAAGAAAAAACAATTTGAGGAAGCCATTGCTGAATTCAAGAAGGCACTCGAGGTTCATCCTGAAGATGGTCCCTCTCAATTATACATCGAACGATGTGAAACATTTATCAAAACTCCCCCTCCGGAAGATTGGGATGGGGTTTATACTATGACAACGAAGTAGAGATATGAGTAAGAAAAACAATCAATCAATAGTTACAGAGCATGGCGTTATTGCCACTGTTCTTGGAAAAGAAACTTCCTTCAATGGGACTCTGAATTTTAAAAAACCTCTCCAGATCTCCGGTGAATTCAAAGGTGAAATAATATCCGAAGGTCACTTGGTGATCAGTGAAGGGGCTAGGGTTCAGGCAAATATCAAAGCCCACACAGTCATTGTAGGTGGGATGGTTATTGGAAATGTTACCGCCACTCACAGGCTTGAGATGCTCACAACCGGTAAAGTTCAAGGAAATATCAAGACGGCTAAGTTGCAAATTGCCGATGGTGTGGTCTTTGACGGAAACTGTGAGATGATTCAATCCTAAATCAAATCTTATGAAGAATGCATTTGACAGAGCAAGTTTTTCTAAAATCCTGGTAAAAATAAGCCCGAAAATGTATGAATAAGGGACGAATAGGGAACCTATTCCTAATTCTTATCTTAGGTTTGTTCGTGGGAGCCGTGGCAGGAGTGATTTTGGATCGTTTGATTCAAGTTGAATTCTTTGCCAGGGAACTTTTGGATAAGCCATTTACTTTAGAGCTTTATATAATTCAAGTCGGGATCCAGCTAACCCCTGCAAGTATCATTGGTCTTGTAGTTTCTGGCTATCTCGCACTAAAAAAGGGGTAAATACCATGTCAGTAATTTCAATGAAGAGCCTCCTGGAATCAGGTGTGCATTTTGGTCATCAGACTCGTAGATGGAATCCGAAGATGTCTCCTTATGTGTTCACAGCACGTAACGGAATTCATATTATCGATCTCCAAAAAACCGTTCAAAAGACTAAGGAAGCCTATGATGCTCTCCGAAGATTGTCTTCTCAAGGTAAGAAAGTTCTTTTCGTGGGAACCAAAAAACAAGCTCGTGGGGCGATCGAACGTGCCGCACAAGATTGTGGAATGTATTTTGTTTCCAATCGATGGTTAGGTGGATTGTTGACCAACTGGAATACAGTGAAAAAGTCTATTGCCCGATTGAAAAGATTGGAGACTATGGAAGAGGAAAACTCTTTCGAGCAAGAAGCAAGAACTAAAAAAGAAGCATTATCACTAAAAAGAGAATTAGAAAAATTGAGATCCACTTTAGGTGGAATTAAAGATATGGCTACGGTTCCTGAGATTATTTTTGTAATCGATCCCAAGAAAGAAGAAATAGCAGTAAAAGAAGCCAAGAAACTTGGTCTTATCGTTTTTGCTGTAATTGATACTAACTGTGATCCTGAGCCAATTGACTATCCAATACCGGGTAATGACGATGCAATTCGAGCTATTACTCTTTTCCTTGATACTATGGCTATGGCTGTAAAAGAAGGAACCGGTGGAGAAGTTGTTAAGCCTAACTTTACTGATGATGAAGATATTGATCCGGCTCAATTGTATTCAGGTGAATATGATGAAAGTGGAAAATTCATCAAAGATGAAGAAGCAGAGCAAGAAAGGTTGAGAAAAGCAGATGCCGGTGAAGTAACAGTCGCAACTGTTGAGATTCCTGTTGATAAAATAGGTGATACTCCCGAAGTAAGCAATGAAGCTACTCAAGAATCCACGACTCAATCCCCAGCGGTAGAAACAACTCCGGAACCTGTCTCTGTTGAAGGACAAGGAACCGTAGAAGTAGACAAAGAATAAGAGGAATAACAATTGTCAACTACAGAACTGATTAAAGAATTAAGAGAAAGAACAGGTGCCGGAATGCTTGATTGTAAGAAAGCACTTGTTGAAAACAACGATGATATTGATAAAGCAGCGGATTTTCTCAGAGAGAAAGGTTTAGCCAAAGCAGCGAAGAGAGCCGGAAGAGAAACTTCTCAAGGTAGAGTTGTTTCCTATATCCATGCCGGTGGAAAAGTTGGAGTTTTACTCCAACTTAGTTGTGAAACTGACTTTGTTGCAAATAATGATGATTTTGAAAGTCTAGGAAGAGAAATCTGTATGCAGATTGCCGCAATGGCTCCTCTCTATGTGAATGAGGATGAGGTATCTAAAGAAGATATTGAAAACGAATCCAAAGTTCTAAAAGCTCAGTTGGAGCAAGAAGGCAAGAAAGCGGAACAGATTGAGAAAATCATTCCCGGAAAGTTGAAAAAATACTATTCTGAGATTTGCCTACTTAACCAAGCTTTCATCAAGGACAATTCTAAAACAATTCAGGATGTGATCCAGGAAGGAATTGCTAAATTTGGTGAAAACATTACAGTAGCTAAATTTTCAAGGTTTCAGATTGGCTAATATGCAAGACAACAATCTCCCCTTCAAGCGAGTACTGATCAAAATTTCTGGTGAGGCTCTTGCCGGAGAAGGGGAGTTGGGCATTGATACTAACAAGACTTTTTCGCTTGCCGGAGAAATTGCCGAAGTGAAAGCTCTTGGAATTCAAGTAGCAATCGTTGTTGGTGGTGGTAATATCGTCCGTGGGAACACTTTGGCGAAGTCCGGTATGGAGCGAGCTACGGCAGATTACATGGGTATGCTGGGAACGATTATGAATGCCCTTGCTTTGCAGGATGCTTGCGAGAAACAGGGGATGTTCACTCGAGTGCTTTCTGCTATCGAAATGAAATCTGTTGCAGAACCCTATATCCGCAGAAGAGCCGTTAGGCACTTGGAAAAAGGAAGGGTGATTATATTTGCCGGAGGAACAGGGAATCCGTATTTTACAACGGATACAACTGCATCTCTTCGAGCGGTAGAAGTCGGTTGTGAATATATTTTAAAAGCTACTAAGGTGGACGGCGTTTACTCCGCTGATCCCAAAAAGGATCCCAATGCGATTCGTTATAAAAAAATATCATATATGGAATCTATAAAAGAACGATTGAAGGTTATGGATTCAACGGCTATCAGTCTATGTATGGACAATGATATGCCAATTATTGTATTCGATATATTTAAAAAAGGAAATCTAAAAGCTCTTGTAACAGGAGCAGATATAGGAACATTGATTTCAAATTCTGAGGAGTTAGTTAAAGATGTCTGAAGAAATTTTCTCCACCATGGAGACTAAGATGGAAAAAACCATCGATGCTCTAAAAAAGGACTTTATTCAAATAAGATCCGGCAAAGCCAATCCGGCAATGATAGAAGATATCAAAGCCGAATACTATGGCGCTGCAACTCCCTTGAATCAATTAGGTAATATCACGACACCGGAACCTAGAATGCTTGTGATCACACCCTATGATAAAAGCTCGATGAAAGAAATTGAAAGAGCTATACTCAGCTCCGGTTTGGGATTCACTCCTTCCAATGATGGTTCTGTAATTCGTATCATTTTGCCTGAGTTAACTGGTGAGAGACGTAAAGAACTTGCCAAGGTTGTTAAGACAAAATCGGAAGAGAAGAAAGTCGCCATTCGAAACATTCGTAGAGATGCCAACGACGATTTAAAAAAAGAAAGTGATTCTTTCTCTCAAGATGAAATCAAGGCTATGCAGGATAAAGTACAGAAAATCACGGACTCTTTTATAGCCAAGATAGACGAACTGGCTAAAGACAAAGAAAAAGAAGTCTTAACCGTTTAATCCCTTGTCCAGACCTCCTTCATTCAAAGCCCTTCCCAAGCATATTGCGGTCATCATGGATGGGAATGGAAGATGGGCAACTGCTCGTGGATTGAAGCGTTCTGATGGTCACAGAGAAGGTGCGGTAGCCATTGACAAACTCATGGATTCTGCCCTTAGCTTAGGCTTACAATCTGTATCATTATATGCCTTTTCCACAGAAAATTGGAAAAGACCTATATTGGAAATACGAGCTATTTTCGATCTATTGATAGAATTTATCGATTCACGTTTGGATAGCATTCATGAAAAAGGAATTCAGATCAAGCATTCCGGTTCCCGTTCTAAAATACCCAAGTCAGCACTTGCTTCGATCGATAAAGCGGTTGCGAAAACTTCCAAAAATAGAAAACTCATTGTTAATTTTTGCCTAAATTACGGTTCCCAAGATGAGATTCTTACTGCTATGAATCGATTGTTGGAAGATCGAAAAATGAGGGGAAAGCCTCTGGATGAAAAAATTAAATCCAAAGAATTTGAAAAATATTTATATACATATCCACTCTCTCCGGTAGATTTACTCATCAGGACAGCAGGAGAAGAAAGAATTTCCAATTTTCTTCTCTGGCAGATTGCCTATGCGGAAGTTTATTTTACAGACACACTCTGGCCTGATTTTGGTGAAGTGGCTCTCTGGGAAGCATTGCGATCCTATGAAAAAAGAATAAGAAAATTCGGCGGTTTATGATGAGCGAAACAACAAAGCGGATACTATCTTCAATTGTATTGGTTGCATTTTTTTTAGTGGCATTTTTATATCCTGGATTTTACTATCTGGATCTTTTGGTTTTTGGTTTAGGAATCGTTTTTCTTGGTCTAAGGGAATTTTATGATTTTTCCCACAGAGAAGAATCCCAAGTATTTCGAGGCATTGGCTATTTTTTCTCCTTCGCTATAACTATAGTTTTCTTTACTCAATTTATTGGAATACAACAGCGAATCATTCCTCCGGATTGGGCTCTTGAGATTTCGAAAATGGTATCCAATCCTTCATTTTCTGTTGTGACTATGCTTTTTACAGCATTGATGATATCTGCATTTTTACTGCAGATTATAAAGCGTCCGCTTGACGGAGCAATGATGTCGGTTGCCACTACCGTTCTTGCAACTCTTTATATGGCTTTCCCCATAGGTCATTTTTTCTTGATGTTGGGTCTGCCATATGGTGAATACTACATATTTCTTGTATGCGTAATTACTTTCATGAGTGATACGGGTGCTTATTTCGGTGGAAGATGGTTTGGAAAGAATCCCGCAGGACTTAAAGTTTCACCCAAGAAAACTTGGGAAGGCTATGTAATGGGTAATCTCACCGCAGTTGTGATGGCGCAGGTTTTGAATTTTGGTTGGGTTTATTTCACCGGTCAGGAAATTCCAATGGGTATATTGGAGACAGTTATATTATCGATAGTTATATCATTTATCTCTGTAGTGGGTGATTTAGCCGAGTCAGCACTCAAGAGAGATGCCAAAATCAAAGATTCCGCCTCCCTCATTCCGGGTCATGGTGGAATGTTGGATTTGGCGGATGCATTATTATTTACTCTTCCGGCACTTTATTACTATCTAAAAATAAAAGAAATGATCGGTTTTGAGGTCTAATTATTGAATACATGAAAAACATCGCTGTCTTAGGAATATCAGGATCTGTGGGGGACTCCACACTTAAAGTTCTTCGCAGATTCCCCGGTAATTTTCGCTTAGAAGCGTTCAGTGTTCATAGCAATTTACAAAAAGCAGAAGAATGCATCCGTGAATTCCAGCCAAAATTAGTTTGCATCACAGGTTCCAATATTGATGCTAAATCCCTTGGGACTTCCCTAGGCAATACCAAAATCATCTATGGCAGTGAAGGAATGGAAGAGATTGCGACCTTGCCGACGGTGGATGTACTTGTTACAGCTGTTGTGGGAGCAATCGGCGTGAAGCCTACCATAGCCGCAATCCAAGCAGGTAAAGATATTGCAATTGCCAACAAAGAGACCCTGGTCACATTTGGTCCTCTTATCAATGAACTCTTAAAAAATTCTCGTTCTAAATTGGTTCCTGTTGATTCCGAACACAATGCACTATTTCAGTTGTTGGAAGGTCGCAAACCTGAGTCCATACGAAGTATTATTCTCACAGCATCGGGTGGATCCTTTCGTGATTTTCCATTGGAAAGGTTACAAAATGTAACTGTAAAAGAAGCACTCAACCATCCTACCTGGTCTATGGGACCCAAAATTACCGTCGATTCAGCCGGTCTTATCAATAAGGGTTTGGAAGTAATGGAAGCTCATTATTTATTCGGTTATGATTACGATTCCATTGGAGTTGTGATCCATCCTCAGTCCATCATTCATGGTTTGATCGAAAATACAGATGGTGCCATCGAGGCTTATGCTTCTCATCCGGATATGATTTTTCCCATTGCGCATTCGCTATTCTACCCGGAAACTGTGCCCCAACTCTTGATTGAAAGTAAACCTTTTAGTTGGAAGAATTTGGAGTTTCGTGAACCTGATTCGAACAGATACCCCGCTTTGGAATTGGCATACCGTGCGGGAAGGGCAGGAGGAAGTTCAACTGCTGTGTTCAATGCGGCTAATGAAAAAGCTTGCGAGTTGTTTTTGCAAGAAAAGATTCCATTCCTAGCAATACCAAAACTCTTGGAAGCCGCCTTGGATTCTATTCCTACCGAATTCCCCGCTGAGATTGACGGGTATTTGGATGTGGACAGACGAGCTCGTAGTTTTGTAGAAAGTCATTATTCTAAATATATCAAAGGGGGTATTTCATGTTAATACTTGCATTCGGTGCCATTTTCATGTTAGCTATATCAATTTTTATCCACGAACTGGGACATTTGCTCTGCGGAATGTTAGTGGGCGTTAAGGCAAGAATTTTTTCAATCGGATACGGTAGAGGGATCTGGAAGAAAAAAATTGGAGAGACAACCTATCAGATTACCGGAATTCCTCTTGGTGGATATGTCATGTTTAAGGGAGATGAATATGGTAAGAAGCTAAAGGGTGAACCCGGTGAACTTCTGTCCACTCCACCATTGAAAAGAATGATCCCCGTATTGGGAGGGCCATTTGCCAATTTGGTTTTGGGATTTGTATTGCTGTTTGTTTTGGAATTGACCGGGAGTGATTCTCCGAGTAACAGAGTATTCATCGATTCCGGTATAGAATCTTCTTCACCTGCGTTTAAAGCAGGTTTAAGATCCAACGATGTGATTGTTGGTGTGAATGATCAGACTACTGAAAATTTCGAAGATATTTTTACATCCATTAGCCTAAGTAAGGGTGATCCTATCTTGCTGACTTATTGGGAGAATGGAGAAGAAGAAAAAGAAAGACAGATCACGGTCGTTCCCAATCTATATTCCAGCGGAGGAAGACCCACAATCGGAATAGAGCCTGCCGGTGAGAGAAGAGTGGTTGCCACTTTTTCTTATTCAGAGCAGATTTCGGAATGGATGAACCGTAAGCTTGGTAAGTCGGAAGAGGCGGAAGAATACTTTCGTTCTCGTATAGAAGAAAGAATTGAAAAAGGTGAGATTACTAGGGAACAAGCGGAGAAGTTCACTGATAAGGGTGACAAAGAATTGAAATCCAGAGCCATTGAACATCTGAAAGATGGTGATGTTCTTCTTGCTGTAAATGGTATAGATGTTTATACCATCACAGACCTCCAAAGAGAATTAGGAAAAAACAGAGGACAAGTCGTCAATTTAAAAGTGGATAGAAAGACTCTTCCTCTTCTAAACCCTTGGGCTACCGAGATCACCGAAGTATCTATTCCTGTGATTGGTGCCGATGTAATTGAATTAAAAAACATCAAGCACCCAAAATTCAAAGAATGGAATTTGGATGCTCTCTCACTTGCTTCTTATGATCCCGAGATCAAAAATAGACTTAAGAATATTCAGATCAATGGAAAATCATTCAAACAAGTGGATGATTTGTTAGATTATATTAAAAATATTTCAAACAAGAATGTGGAAATTGCCTTTGCCGGCAAAAAATACACGGCGGATGTTTCCATTCGACCTATTGGATTATTGGGTTTTCGTCCTTCTATGAAGTTCCATCCCGAGACACAAAAGAAAGATCAGAATGTATTCCAAGCATTGGGAGGAGCCGGTTCCAAAGTATATCAAAATGTTGCCACTTCTCTCAAGGGAATTGGAATGCTATTTACCGGATTTCTATCTCCCAAGGAGAATCTTTCGGGTCCGATTGGGATTGTACAATTTGCCGGGATGAGTTTGGAGTATGGGTGGCGAACCTACTTGGATTTTGTTGCCAAGATTTCCATTGCACTTATGATTATGAACCTACTCCCCATTCCTGTTGCGGATGGTGGACATATTGTAATGTATGCATACGAAGCAATAGCCGGACGTCCACTGCCAAGAAAAGTTATGGAAGCAATATTTAGGTTGGGATTTTTCTTTTTGATCGGAATGTTTATTTATGTTTCCTTCAATGATGCCCTCAGGATTTTTTGATAAATAGATGAAAGCAAGTCAGTACCTTATTCCCACAACCAAAGATGATCCTCAGGATGCAGTAGTTGCCTCTCATAAATTGATGATGCGAGCAGGTCTTGTCCGCAAGTCCGGTGCCGGGCTCTATCACTATCTACCATTGGGGCTGAAAATCCTGAAAAAAATTGAATCCATCATTCGAGAAGAAATGGATTCTTCCGGTGCTTTGGAGTTCCAGCTTCCTATACTCACACCTTCCGATTTATGGAAGGAGTCCGGAAGATGGGATAAAATGGGTAAGGAAATGTTTCGCCTAAAAGACAGACATGACAATGAGAATTGTCTGGGACCAACTCATGAAGAAAGCTTTTGTTCTCTCATGAAACCCATGCTCCGCTCTTATAAAGACCTACCAATTAACGTCTATCAGATTCACACCAAATTTCGAGACGAGATTCGACCAAGATTCGGTGTGATTCGATCCAGAGAATTCACCATGAAGGATGCCTATTCCTTTCATTTGGATGATGCATCCTTGGAAGAGACCTACCAATTGATGAGACAGACCTACAGGAAAATTTTCCAGAGAATGGGGCTTACTACCATTCCCGTACAAGCTGACTCGGGAAATATGGGAGGATCTGCTTCGGAAGAATTCATGGTGGTCAGTCCTATCGGTGAAGAGACACTCATGTTATGTGATGCTTGTGGCTACAATGGTAATATCGAGAAGACTCCTTTGGTAATAAATTCCGAGAAGGATGCAGAGAATGGAACCTATAGTCAGGGAGTTGAAGTCTCCACACCCAATGCAAAATCCATTGAAGATGTAGCGAAGCTTTTGAATGTAGATACTCATGATTGTATCAAGGCATTAGCTCTAGTAGTCGATGGAATCCCTAATATTGTATTTATACCGGGAGACCGGGAATTGAATGAGGCAAAATTCAAGAATGCTACTTCGGCAAATGAATCACGACCCATGGGCAATGCAGAGTTGGAAAAGTATAATCTGATTGCAGGCTTTATCGGAGCTGACCAAACATTTCACAAAGACATTCGTGTATGGAAGGATGCCTCCCTCTCGCATTCCAAGAAATATGTAACCGGTTACAACAAGGTAGACTTCCATATCCAAGATTATGTCGGTGGTGATAAATGGTCCGATATGGAAACTGCTGATCTGGTCATGACTCGAAGAGGGGATGCTTGTCCGAATTGTGGTAAGCCTATGGATGAAGAAAAAGGCATCGAAGTAGGACATATTTTTCAATTGGGGAAAAAATATGCAGAAAGCTTCGATATCAAAGTTTTGGATGATAAGGGCAAGCCTCAAGTTTTGACTATGGGATGCTATGGAATCGGGGTGAATCGTTGCATGGCTACAGTTATAGAGCAGTGCAATGATGATAAGGGAATTTATTGGCCCATTTCTATAGCGCCTTTTGAGATTTGCATGGTAAGTATTGCCAAGGCTCCGGAAGATATTGCAAGAATTGAAGGAATTTACAATAGTCTAAAGAGTAAAGGATTCGATATTCTCTGGGACAATAGAGATATGGGACCGGGTTTTAAATTCAAGGATGCGGAATTGATCGGCTATCCTATTCGCCTAACTCTAGGAAAAGGATTTCTGGAAAAGGGTGAGATCAGTATTATGAATCGAAAATCGGGCGAAGAGATCCTTCATGACTTCAAAGATGAAGAATCACTTAGCCAAGTGATCAGTGGAATTCGTGAAAGACTTTACGAGGAGCTAAAGCAATGAATAAAGAATTGAGAAAGCAATTTGATGAAAACGAAGGTTACTTTGGAGAGTTCGGTGGAAGATACGCTCCGGAAGTTTTGACAGAGGCATTGGAAGAGCTCCAACGAGTTTATAAAAAGTTAAAAAAAGATAAGGTCTTTCAAAAAGATGTTTCCAATTATTTGAGAAATTATGTTCACAGACCCTCCCTGCTTTCTTTTGCTCCTAACCTAACCAAGGAATGGGGTGGTGCGAAAATCTGGTTAAAAAGAGAAGATCTCAATCACACAGGTGCTCACAAAATCAATAATGCTATAGGTCAAGCATTAATGGCTCGTTATATGGGCAAGAAAAGAATCATTGCCGAAACCGGTGCCGGTCAACATGGACTTGCCACAGCTACTGTCGGAGCTATGTTTGGTTTCGAAACAGTAATCTATATGGGTGATGTGGATATTAAACGACAAGAACTCAATGTAGTCAAGATGAAGATGATGGGAGCAACCGTTAGGGGAGTTTCCGCCGGGGAAGCTACACTAAAAGAAGCAACTTCGGAAGCGATGAGAGATTGGGCACTCAATGTTAAAGACACACATTATATCGTAGGCTCGGCAATCGGACCACACCCTTTCCCGACAATTGTAAAGGATTTTCAATCTATCATCGGAAAAGAATCTCGTAAGCAATTTAAAAAACTAACAGGTACCTTACCCGACGCTGTTGTTGCTTGTGTGGGAGGTGGATCCAATGCGATTGGAATGTTCCAAGGATTTGTGAAGGACAAGAAAGTTGCTCTCTATGGGGTAGAAGCCGGTGGTAGAAATACCGAGCCGGGGAATCATTCAGCGACCATTACCTATGGTAAGATTGGATTTCTCCATGGAACCAAAACTCTCATTATCCAAGATGATAACGGACAGATCGTTCCTGCTCATTCGGTTTCCGCAGGTTTAGACTATCCGGGGGTTGGCCCCGAACATGCACATCTTGCCACTTCGGGAAGAGTGAAATACGCATCGGCTACAGATGAAGAAGCTCTTTCTTCATTCTTGGAAATTTGCAAGGTAGAGGGAATCATCCCGGCTTTGGAAACTTCTCATGCATTTCATTTTGCCAAGAAATTAGCTAAAGAATTGGGCAAGAAGAAACATATTTTAATCTGTCTATCCGGAAGGGGAGATAAAGATGCCGCAGAAGTTTACAGATTGTTGGGAAGTGTGGAATGATCTATAAGAATTCTCAATCTGAATTGGCGCTCTCATTTGAGACCGCAAAAGATCGTTCTCAGTTTATTCCTTATTTTTCTTTAGGAGACCCGGACTATGAGTTCAGTATAGAATGGGCATCCGCGATCATTGATGGTGGTGCTGATGTTCTCGAACTTGGGATCCCTTTTTCCGATCCTGTTGCCGATGGTCCGGTGATCCAAAGAGCTTTTACGAGAGCTTTTAAGAATCCTTTTTCGATGGATAAGATTTTTAGTACAACTCGTACAATTAAAGATAGATATCCAAAAATTCCTCTGGTTTATTTAACCTATTTCAATCCGATATTTCATATGGGGATGGACGGCTTCCTAAAAAGTTCCAAAGAGTCCGGTATTAGCGGGTTGATTATACCGGATCTTCCTTTTGACTCCAATGAGAGCAAAGAGCTATTTTCCAAAGCCGAAAAGTATGAAGTTGATCTAATTCATCTCATTACACCGGCAACTGAGAGAAAAAGAATCGAACTCATGAAGAAGAACTCGTCGGGATTTGTCTACTACGTTACTTCATTTGGGGTAACAGGCGAGAGAACCGGTTTTTCTACTGACTTGGAAGAGAGAATCCAATGGGTAAGAAAAGAAATGAAACTTCCCGTTTGTGCAGGATTTGGAATTTCTACTCCTGAACAAGCTGATAAGATTTCCAAATTTTCCGACGGGGTCATCATCGGATCTAGCATACAGCGGATCATAGAAGAGAATGCCGGTAATCCTTCAGAATGTAAGAATAAACTCACGGACTACTGCCTTTCCATTCGCAGAGCCATGAGATAGTTTTTTTTCTAAACCAAAGAAATTCTCTTGAGTCTAGAAATCTACAAAGAGATATTGACTTAGTTATGGCTGATAATACTGCGAAGATCAATTTTTTAGATATATTGGGTTTTGTGTTGGCAACCCTGGGTTTCTTGGCTATTGGGTATGCTTCTTGGGATTCTGATGGTGATTTTTTCGTCACGGCATTGGTTATCGGAACGATTTTACTTCTAACATCCTATTATTTTGTTCATAAATTTCTTGATAAACGTAGTGATAGTAAGCAAAAGAGTGGAGCTCTATGGCTTGCCATAGTATTGGGAGCCTTGGTTTTTTCTCTGTCGAATCTACTTACTTTCATGGTTCAATTGGAGGAAGAATCAATTTCTTCTCGATTTTTATTGCTACGTGGTAATCCACTCATGGTGGAAACAGAAGGAGAGTCCGGAAGGATAGAATTTACAAAATTTGACCCTCCACCCAAAGCCAGAAGTGATATTCAAATCATCGGTATAACAACCAACTCTCTCGAAAAATTGGAAGGCACTTGGCCACTTCCATGGGAAATCTATGCTGATATTATAAATAATTTTTCAGAATCATCCAATACACTGATGTTCGATATTTTTTTCGTAGATTATAAACCCGGACAGATGGAAGCAATGATCAAGGCTTTGAAGGGCAACCCTAATGTGTTCTTTGACTACCCGATGGAGACAAGTGCCGAGTCCAAGATGTACGTTAAGAATTTAGAAGAACGCTTGGAAATTCTCAAAAAGTTTGAGTTAGAGAATGTAGTTGATGACACTATTTATGACTTTTCATGGGTTAAATTTCCACAGCCACCCATTGAAGGGATCAGTGAGCTAGCGGCAGGATTGGGTTTCGCGAATGTAAAGAAAGATGAATCCGGTATGAATCGAAAGATGCCACTGGTAGTGAAGGTTCCCGCGTCGGGATCAAGAAGTGACGAATACTATCCATCCATAGATCTTTTGTTAGCGGTTCATCATTTGGGAGTGGATTTAAAAAAAGATGTCTATGTCGAAATGGGAAAATCTGTAATCATCAAAAACATTCCCAAAAAGACCATAACTAGCTTTAATCCAAAAACAGCTAAAATGGAAACAAAAGACATTATGGCAGTTCCCAATGAGGAACGTGAAATTGTCATTCCGATTGATTGGGAAGGACAGATGAATATCAATTATGCGGGTGGGAGATATGCATTTCGGTCGCATGAGATTTTTGAAGTATCCAAGGAATGGGACACCGAGACAGCCCAACAATTTGAAAATAATATATTCCTAGTTGCGATGTATTATGCAACAGGAAGAGGAGCATCCAAAGACTCCCATTTGTCTCCGTTTGGTGATATGTCGGGAATTGAGCACCATGCACATGCGATAAATACAATTTTAAATCAAGATTTTCTTTATCAATCCCCCGTTTATGCCAATTTTTTAATTTATATGGCGATAGCGGTTTTGATTGGGTTCTTGCAGCCAAGAGTTAGTACTGTAATTGGATTCGCAATATCGGTGATCATGCTTCTGCTTTTTATTGTCCTATCACTTTATTTATTTGCTCAACAAAATATTGTAACAATTCTCCCCACAGTATTAATTGAACAGATCCTAATTTTTGTAGCAATTATAGGATATAGAATTTTAACTGAAGAGGCGAATGTAAAATATATTCGAAGCACTTTTTCTAAATTCGTCTCGAAAGATGTTGTGGATGAATTATTGAAAAATCCCGACAATCTCGCTTTGGGTGGATCCAAAAGAGAGATCACGATATTCTTCTCGGATATCCGAGGGTTTACTACCATATCCGAAGCTTTGGGACCGGAAGAATTGGTTCGATTGTTGAATGAATATCTTTCGGCAATGACTGAGATCGTAATTGAATACAAGGGAACCATTGATAAGTATATGGGTGATGCGATTATGGCTTTTTGGGGTGCTCCTGTGCCTTTGGAAGAACATGCTTATTATGCTTGCATAGCCAGTTTAGCCCAGATGGATCATTTGAAGATTCTCCAGGATGAATGGAAGGCTAGGGGTGTTCCGGTGATAGAGATCGGTATTGGATTGAATTCAGGTCCTGCAGTAGTAGGAAATATGGGTTCTTCTCATAGAATGGAATATACATGTATGGGAGACACAATCAATCTTGGATCTCGTTTGGAAGGCTCCAATAAGATGTATGGAACTAATATTATTATTTCTGAATATACATACGAGATGGTAAAAGATAAAGTGATTGCGCGCGAACTGGACCTTGTAAAAGTGAAAGGGAAAACGCATCCTGTAAGAATTTACGAATTGCTAGGAATTACCAATCCTGAGGATATGGATAAAATGAAGCGTCCTCTTACAGGAAAAGAATTAAAATAGATTCAGGTTGAATGTCTCAGTATCCTTTTTTAGATAAAATTAATATCCCGGAAGATTTAAGGAAGTTAAATCTTAAAGATCTTCCCTCAGTGTGCAGAGATGTCAGAGAATATATCATTGATACCCTCGCCGGTGTTGGTGGACATTTTGCCTCCAATTTGGGAGCTGTGGAACTCACAGTTGCAATACACTATGTTTACAATACTCCTGAAGATAAGCTCATCTGGGATGTGGGTCATCAAACCTATCCCCATAAGATATTAACAGGAAGAAAAGAACAGCTCCATACAGTAAGAAAATTCGGTGGTCTTTCGGGCTTTCCCAAAAGAGAAGAAAGCCCCTACGATCTTTATAATACCGGTCATGCAGGGACATCTATTTCCCAGGTTTTGGGGGAGGCATGTGCGAGGGATTTACTGGGCTTGAAACATTCTGTTGTAGGCGTGATAGGAGATGCATCTATTGCAACCGGTATGGCATTGGAAGCCATGAATCATGGGGGTCATCTTCGTCCGGATTCTTTGGTTGTGTTGAATGACAACTATATGTCTATCTCCAAAAATGTAGGATCTATATCCAATTATTTGAATGCACTTATATCTTCCCAGATTTTTAATACTTGGAGAAAATACAGTTTTCGATTCATGCGCTGGATTCCCTTGATAGGGCCGGCACTTATGAGTTTTGCCGAAAGAGCTGAAAAGAGTTTTAAGCATTTCTTTACTCCGGGTGGATTGTTCGAAGATTTAGGATTTTCCTATTTAGGTCCGGTTCATGGACATGATGTAGTGGGCTTGGTTAAGATCCTTAAAAAAGCGAAAAAAATGGAAGGTCCTGTTCTGCTTCATGTTCTGACCCAAAAGGGAAAAGGATACGATCCTGCAGAAAAGGATCCAATCAAATACCATGGAGTCACCCCCTTCAACAAACAAGATGGTAGTATGGCACCCGGTGACAATACTAAGATTGCTTTCAGCAAGATTGTGGGTCAGGCGCTAATTGACCTAACGAAGAAGAATGATAAAATAACGGTGATTACACCTGCAATGATTGAAGGTTCCGGCTTAAAGGATTATTCCATTCAATATCCTGAGAGATTATTTGATGTGGGAATAGCAGAACAACATGCAGTGGCTTTTGCTGGTGCATTGTCGAGTGGTGGTTCTGTTCCTTTCATGTGCATCTATTCCACCTTTCTCACAAGAGCGATGGATCAAGTTGTGGAAGATGTTGCACTTATGAATCTTCCTGTTCGGTTTGTGATAGATAGGGCAGGTATAGTCGGTCCGGATGGAGAGACTCACCAAGGACTCTCTGACATTGGGTATCTATTAGGTCTTCCTAATGTTGCTGTGATTGCACCATCGAATGGACAGGACATAATAGACTCCTTGTATTATATGGAATCTCACGATGAGACACCGATTGCTGTTCGTTTTCCCAAGGATGCCGTTCCGCTTAACTCTTTGAATTTTGAGAATCCGAATTCTATGACTCCCGGAAAATTCCGGATACTAAACAAGGGAACGGATATAGCTATTCTTTCAGTTGGATCCATTCTTTCGGTATCCAGGGAAGTTACAAAACTTTTGGAAGAGAAGAATATTACCGTTCAACTCATAGACCTCTTGTGGCTCCGCCCGTTGGATATGGATGCTCTCAATCAGGAATTATCAAAAGTAAAAAACTTTCTGATATTGGACGAGAGTTATAAAGATATGGGCGCAAGCGGTTATCTCCTGAATCGAATCTCGCCGGACTTACTGTCAAAATTTATTAAGACTTTCGCTCTTCCTCCTGAACCAATCCATCATGGTGGACGAGCCGAGATATTGAAGCACTACCATTTAGGTTCTGATGAAATAGTTTCCGATATTTTAAAAGCGATCCAATAATTCAATCAAGGAGAAATCCAAGCCTTCCGAAAATTAGAAAGTCAACGCTTGATTCAATCAAGTTAGTGAATTTTAATTAGGAGATTTGTGAGTGGATAATTTTTCAAAAGCTAAGGAATTATTTAGAATGGGTGATTTGGATCGTGCTGAGTTTTATTTTCGCTCTTTTCTTGAAATGGAGGATTCCTGCGAGGCTTATTTCTACATGGGATTGATCATGGGACAGAGAAATATGCTGGAAGAGGCTTTGGAATTCTATTACAAATCCGTCGTAATCAATCCTGAGTATGGGAACCCTTGCAATGAAATAGGCATAATCTTACTTAGAATGGGAAAAGATAAAGACGCTGTATTTTGGTTGAAAAAATCCATTCGTTGTCAGAGAAACGATGCACCTCATATCTCTTTCTTCAATCTCGCCACTCTCTATAAAATGTGGAATAGACCGGAAAGATCGCTTCAATTTTTACACAGAGCGATTGAATTGAATCCGGAATTTCCCGAAGCCAAGATTATGAAAGAACAACTCATGAAGAACCAGTAGCTTGAATGATTGTTTCTTCTTCTCCATTGAATTTTAATACAAAACTGCCATCTTCCGTTTCATCGATTCGTTCTGCGAGCTGACCTCCAGCGGATCGACTGAACCGGTAAAGAATCTTTTCTCTTCCCATTTCATGTGCGAATAGCTGACCTTCACTGTTCATCTGAATTGAAATATCATCTAGCCCCAGAGTTCTGTCAGCATCAGTGCTGAAGAATAGAGTTCCTCCTTCCTCAGATACATATGTTATGTGGACGGGAAATCCATACAAAGTGAGATATCCATGTTCTTCCAATTCTCCAAATTTATTGTCTATGTAAACACCACGTTCATCTTGCTTCAAATTCTTGCGAAAATAGGACAAAATGTCTTCTTGAATGATTTCATTGCCTCTGAATATCCACTTGTCATCAGCTGTAATATAGATTTCGCTATCAAATTCTCTAGCCATAAAACATTTACCTTTTGTCCCTATAAGCATATCCACGCCATATCTTTACCTGAGTTTCGGATTCATATGAATGAGTCACATTTCCTCTTGAATCCATTGTTTGAAAAATCTGATCTTGAACATTTTCAACTTTTGCAGATTTCATCCAAACACCATCCATTTTCTTGGCATACATATCTTTTTTGATGTAATTGAGATAGTCTGAAATTCTTCCTGAATTTTCAAAGTCTCGGACTTTCACTTCACCTTGGATTGTGAATCTTTTAGGTGGGCGAGTAAAATAGATCTCTACTTCTTGCCAATTATTCTTGGAATAGTTGGGATTGTTTGGGGTATAGTCCGAGTCAGGAATGAAATCGACAGTTGTACACTGCATCATAAACAGCATTAGGCTAAAACAAAAAAATCTAAAAGAATTCTTCATATCTACTGTTTAGACAATTTTATGCTTTTCAAAATGCTCCTTTTTTTTACATTAATAATCGGTTGGTCAAGACTCAATGGAAGAAACAGAAGCAAATAAAAAATCAAGAGAAAACGTCCTAAAAATTGGATATTGCAGTTTAGATGAACTGGAAGAAAAAGTAAAAGCTTTTCGTGTAATGAATCAGAATGCATCTAAAAAAAGATATATAATTACCCGTGAACCAATTGTAGATTCCAACGGAAAGATCATACTCCAGAAAGCACAAGAAATAGATGTTTCTGCTGCCAAGTTACTTCGTAGGCATTTTAAAGGCGACTACGTGATTAAGACTTTCCAACCGGATGAAGGAATTGTAATTATTTCCGATATGGACACTCCGGAAGGAATATCATTTACTATGGATATTGTTACTCAGATCATGAATTTGGGTGGTGGTGCCTATGAAGGATTTATAGATAGAGTTGATAGTTTTAACGATTTTATCGAGTTATTAAAAAAGAATTTATTTCCAAAACTGATAATTGTTGGTTATATTCCCAAAGAAAAGTTACAAAGTGAAACAATTAATTTTGTAAGAATTAAACGAATCGATAATTATATTCGAGTTGTAGAGCTTACCCATTCGGCATATAAGCAACAACCTTATTTCCCCAAAATGAGACAGGTCGCTATATCCCAAGAAGATCCAAAATCTTGGGGACGATTTGTTATTGAGATCATAAGAGAATACACAAGACCTTACTTCGTTGAAGAAATTTAGAAACTAAACTATAAAGTAATTTAAATTTTCTTGTAGAACGTCAGGGAGCATTCCTCCTTCGTTCATGTACTTTTTGTAGCGATTTTCACTCTCTTTATGCTGTCTATTTCGAATATTCTTGAATCTATTGTGAATATCCGAGAAGGCAGGTTGAGTGGATAGTTTATCACGAATCTCTTTATGAAATGGGATATGTCTATAGAAAATAGAGCGAACTACCCGATTCAATCTCTGAACACCTTCCGATTCATACTTCATCCAGAGTAAATAGTCGTTCGCGAATTTATCTCTATCTGTTCTAAATCTTTTGAATTCAGAAGCTAATTTTTCTTTAATTTCGATAGATAGATCCTTGTTCTTCTTGAAGAATTGAACATAATCGGTATAGTCTGCTGTGATCGATGGGTGTCCCACATTGTTCCAGTCAGGACCCATGATATTTTTACAGAGTTCCCAACGAAAAGCCGCTACGGCTTCCAGCATCATTACTTTAAAATCCCCTGTTACAAAAGTTGGAATGATGAATCTACCCTTGGACTCTTTGGCTCCGGACCCTCTGAATATAGAAAGATCTTGCCACATCATAATTTTGGAACCTATGGAAGGAATAACAATCATATCGGGCAGTATGGATCTCTGAACAAACTCCGATCGAATTCCCAATTGTTCGTTATTGTAGATAACCTCTCGGTTGAATGCAGTATAGTCTACGGATAGAATCTCCATCACTGTTTCAAATACTTTCTCTTTGGTGACTAAGCATTTTTCGATAGGAAGTGTTATATGATATCTTGTTAAGATTGGTAAATGGCTTGCCGGCCCTCCGGAAGTTAATCTCGCATTGGGCTCGTACATTGCAGCTATTTCAAAGGCAAGTCTGGAATCAGGATTATCCAATGAAGGAGGAAGGTCAGCTTCCTTTTTATAATTCACATCTCGGGTTTCCAGCTTCACCTTTTCAAAAAATGTCTGCCCCAACTCGTCAATGGATGAAGGAACTTTTTTTCTGTAAATCTGCTCTAACCACTCCGGACCAAAATGAACCGGTAGCTCTTCGCGGTAAGATGGAGATGGATTTAAATTCCCTGCTAAAAATGCTATATGTTCATCATCCAAAAGTGATTCATCAAAATACCCATATTGAAGCATTAGGCGAACAGCCATAGGTGAGCTGTTATTGTTTTGTTGGTTTTTTACAAAGCTGGTTTTATAAACATCCCAATATGTTTTGGTAATGGCTCTACGTATTTTTCTGATATCAGGATCAGAGTCGAGAGGATTTTTCAGAGACTTCAACTTAATCATCAAAGCAGAAAAATCTTTTACTTGATCTTGGTTTATATTTGCGAATCCCAAAATCTGACTAGCAGAGTTCAGCAATTCTTTCTTTACCGCTTCAATATCAACACCGGCATGTATTGTTCCACCGGTAGATGGTTTAGGTGAAAGCATATCCATTTCGGATGCATACTTTTCTTGTAGACTTTGATTTTTTTCTGTTAACTTAGAAAGTCCTTGCGTAATCCGTAAATAAGGTGAGCCGAATATAGACTTGTATTGGTTATAGAATTGTTCCGCACGACTGATTATGGTATCAGTTATGGGAAGAATCGTATTGGCAGGTATAGTTGAATAACCTGTTTCCAGAAGTTCCAGGATAAGCAAATATTTATCTATTAGAGAAGATTCATCCCCACCGAAATTATCTAGAATTTGGATGAGTCCTTCTGTCTCCGCTTCAAGATTGGAATCAAGTTCTTCGAGAAAGGATGTTAATTTTTCCACTGAGTGGTTGAGAAGCGTGGGATCGGATTCAAACAATGCAGCTTGGATTTTTGGGTTAACCGAAAGAATTTTACGGATGAAATGAAATTCTTTATCGGATAGTTCGATTTCTTCAGAATAAGTTCTGAGCAAAAATTCAGAAAGATCATCATCCAAAAATTTCACTCGTGGAGCATCGGGAAGAATACCTCCACGCTCTTGAAAATTTTTAAGATTTTCTCGAATCAACCGAAGTATGGGATCTACAGTATCATCGGAATCCGGTATGGGTTTGGACATATCAATATCGGGAAAAACCGATGGATTGCACTGAAAATAGAGTAGGGACAGATTGTCTACATATGCCTCCACTTGAGATTTGAACTTGAGGATGGAATTACTTTTCTTGTAGTATTCGGATATTTCTTTTAGAGTTGTCCTTGCTACCATCATACCCAGAGATAATTTGGAAGCCAGAGTCTTCTGAATTGTGGAGGGACTCATAACATAGGTAGAAATTATACAAGTGGAGCGAGAACGAATAGTATAAGGATAGACTGCGTTGTTAACAAGGCTTGACGCTCCCAAAGTAATATTTGGACCCGGCAAAATATAAAGTGGAATACTGGAATCTCCCGCCTTTTTCTCGAAAGAGACTTTTCCTTCATGTAGAATGTTGAGTGAATTACAGGGAGATCCTTCCAAGAAAAGAACTTCTCCGGCGGCAACCTGTAGTTTTTGATTGTTGGTTCTTGTATCGATTGGCATCTTGTATTTATGTTATCATGGCAAATTTGAGTAAATTTGTAAAATATTTTTAGTAAATGATTTGGACAGTATGAAAAAAAATGAATTCTCTATACCATCTAAAGAGATCGAAGTCCCGGGGGATAAATCTCTTTCTCATCGATTTGTAATTTTTGCCAGCATGGCAAAAGGCGTATCTATCTCAACAGGTTTCTTGGAAGCAGAGGATCCTCTCCATACAATGAAATGCTTTCAGAGTTTGGGGGTAAGATTTGAAAAAATTTCTCAAGGATCTTACCGAGTAGAATCCCCGGGTGTTGCAGGACTAAAATCTCCTTTGGAAGAACTTGACTTCGGAAATGGAGGAACCGGTATCAGATTGTCATGTGGATTTTTGTCGGGGCTCCCCGGAATGGAAGCAGTCTTAACGGGTGATGCTTCTCTTCGAAAAAGACCCATGGATCGAATCATTAAGCCATTGAATAGTCTTGGGGCAAATGTAACATCAATTCCGGAAGACGGAAGGGCACCTTTGCGAGTTGTTGGTCAGAAATTAACCAAAGGAAAGTATTCCAGTCCCATTTCGAGTGCTCAGGTGAAGAGCTGTCTTATGTTTGCCGCAATGGCGTCCCAAGTCGGACTGGATTACGAAGAACCTGAAATTTCCAGAAATCATACAGAAAATATGATGCAATTTTTGGGTGGAAAGATCAATTACCAAAGTTCAACAAGATTCGTGATGGAACCTCCATATGATTTTAAGGGTGCAGAGTTTCACATTCCCGGGGACATTTCGTCCGCAGCATTCTTTATTGTCCTGGGACTATTGGGTCGAGAAGACTCGGTTCTAAGAATCAATAAAATTGGATTGAATCCATCTCGGATTGGAATTCTCGAAGTATTGAAAAATATGAATGCAAGAATTGAGATAACAAATAAAAGAAAAGAATGCGGCGAAGAGATTGGAGATATCATTGTAAGGGGTTCCCATTTGAAAAAATGGGAAATTCCTGCATCTCTCATTCCTTCGATCATAGATGAGATTCCGATTTTAACCATTTTGGGAATGTTTTCCGAGGGGGGATTTTGCATTCGAAATGCAGAAGAGCTGAGAGCCAAAGAATCCGATCGCATTCATTCCATGGTTGTGAATTTAAAAAAATTGGGAGTTCCGGTTGTGGAATATGAAGATGGATATGAGTTCGAAGAAATACCCGGAGAACTTCAGGAAAATGTACAAATCGAAACTTTCATGGATCATAGAATTGCAATGAGTTTTTCTATATTGGCTTATGCGAGTGGAATCAAAATAAATATCGATGATACGTCCTGGGTAGAGACATCTTTTCCGGGATTTTTTGAAATACTGGATGGAATCAGCAAATAACCCCCAGACTTATAAATAGGATATAAATACCATGATAGACAGAAAAGATAAATATGTTATTGCTATTGACGGACCTGCCGGATCGGGGAAAAGTACAGTCGCAAGGCAGGTGGCTAAACATTTGGGAATTGATTATCTGGATTCCGGAGCATACTACAGGACTCTTACTTTGCATTTATTTCGGGAGTTCTCGAATCTATCGGAAAATCAAAGTTTTGCGGACTGGACAACTCGTAATCAGGACAATTTGAATCTTAAAGATATTCGAATTGATTTGGAATTTGGTGAGGGTGGTGAGAATCGAATCTTCTTGAATGAAGACAATGTCTCGGCTGAAATTCGAACCCCTGAAGTTACCGAAAAAATCAAATATGTTGCCGATAAGCAGGCATTTCGGGATTTTGTGAATCATCATATTCGTAAACTTGCAGAGAAATATTCTCTGGTTATGGACGGAAGAGACATAGGTACAGAAGTTTTTCCGAATACTCCTTTTAAATTTTTTTTAACGGCGAGTGCGGATGTTCGAGCGAAACGAAGATTCCAAGAAATGCAGGAAAAGGGCATTTCTGCAGAGTATGAGAGGGTTTTAGAAGAAATGAAACTTCGGGATGAGTCCGATGAAAACCGAAAAATAGCTCCTCTCAAAAAAGCTAAAGATGCAATATTGGTTGACACTGACGGCTTGTCTATAAAAGTTGTAATAGAAACGATCCTGTCTGGACTTACCGATCCCTGAATCATCAGGTTTTGCTCGAATGAACCAGGCAAATTTACAGTGAAACTCGGAAAAAATTGAATTCCCAAGATACTAACACCACAGACAACTCCTCCTTCGCTCAGATACTTCAAGCGTGGGAGAATCAAGAACAAGAAAGCACTCTGTCCAAAGGGCAGGTTGTGGAAGGCATAGTCGTTGAGACTAGAGAAGACACCGTATTTTTAGATATCGGTGAGAAACAAGAAGGTAGAGTCCCTCTTTCCGACTTTTCCGAACCTCCGTCACAGGGAGACCAATTCTCCGTTGTATTTAGGCGAAGAGTTGACGGATACGCACTTCTTTCCAAGAAAGAAGCCGACGTAAGAAAAGGCTGGGAAACTGTGAAAGATGCTTTCGCCAATGGCTATCCTATGACCGGTAAGGTGGTAGGAGAGGTTAAAGGTAAAGGCTACACGGTTGATATAGAAGACGTGAGTCTCTTCCTTCCTGCATCTCATCTAGCTATGAAGTTTAAAGATCTAACTGATCTTAAGTCTAAAGAAATAGATGTAAAAGTGATCGAATTGAACGAAAAGAATCGTTCGGGTGTAGTATCACGTAAGAAGTTAATTGAAGAAGTCAATAATGAGAAATGGGACGGGCTTCTGGAGAATGTTAAAGTTGGCGATAAAGTAACTACCAAAGTTGTTAAGATCGCGAATTTTGGTGTTTTCTGTGACGTTCACGGAGTTACCGGACTTCTTAGACAAAATGATATAAGTTATAAAAAATTTGCCCCATTTAAGCAGTTTTTCCAAGTAGGACAAGAATTTGAAGTTCTTGTTCTGGAATTGGATAAAGAAAACAATAAGCTTTCTCTAGGTCTCAAGCAAATGCATGAAGATCCATGGGATTGGGCGAAAAAAGAACTCGAGAAGGGAATGATTGTTAGTGGAACTGTCACTTCAATCACCCAATTCGGAGTTTTTGTTGAGCTTATGGATGGTTTGGAAGGATTGATTCATACAACTGAATTGTCCTGGTCCAGAAAACCACCTGCAGCTAAAGATATTTTGAAAAAAGGTCAGCAATTAGAGGCTGAAGTTTTGGATATAGATTTCGATAATAGAAGACTATCTCTAAGCATCAAGCATTTGCAACCAAATCCATGGGACAATCTGTCCGCAAATGTTCGTGTTGGGAATACTATGGAAGGAGTCATCACCGGTATTACCAAATATGGAGCTTTTGTTGAAGTGGAAAATGGTATTGAAGGTTTAATTCACATTTCCGATATTACTTGGGATGAAAAAGAGAAAAATCCGACCGCTTTACTGAAGAAAGGTGAGAAGGTTGAATACAAGATTCTGGATGTAAATCTGGATTCTCAGAGAATCTCTTGTGGTCTCAAGCAATTAACAGAGCATCCTTACGAGGCACTTAAGAAGAAATATCCTCCCGGTTCTTTGGTAGAAGGTAAGATTAAGTCTATCGTTACTTTTGGAGTTTTCGTTGAAGTGGAACCTGGTTTTGAAGGACTAGTTCACATTTCTGAGATACCTCCCGATAGATCTCAGAATTTGGAAGACTACTATCCTGTTGGAACAGAAGTGAGAACTGCTGTTCTGAAGATAGATTCTAATACCAAAAAGATTTCTCTATCTATCAAAGATCATGACAAAGCAGTGGAAAGAGAAGAGATGGCTAAATACATCAAAGAAGATGATGAAGTATCTCGTGAATCTCTAGGTGCTTTTATCAACCTAAAGTAATAGGGAGAATTTCATGAGCAACAAATTCCAAAAGAAGAATTTTGCCCAACTGAAAAAGGAAGAAGAAGCTATTCTTGATAGAGACCTGGATGATTTCCAGGGCTCTAAGACGGAATTGTTTTTTATCAAGTTAGGAAGAAAGATCCAAAGAAAAAGATTACAAGTATTTGGATCTATATTTGGATTATTCTTCATAATCGCTGCTATTCTTGGTTATTTTGAGTATTCGGATTATCGCGAAGTTAAAGCAACGGAAAGACTGGAGTTGATTTTGGAACAATGGCAGAGAGGGGAACAATCTGCCAATGAGGATAGAATCAAAACTTTGGAGAAATTCCTAGCTGAAGATTCTTTTGGAATTGTGGATACTAGGGTTGCTAAAACTCTTAGCGATCTCTACGTCGAGACCGGAGAATACAAAAAAGCTGCTAGTCTTCTGGAAGTCCATGGAGTGAAAATTCCCGATATCAGAGAAGCTAAGGCTTATTATTTTTTTCTTGCAGGCAATTATCGCGAATTAGCTGACGATAAAGATCTTGCTCTTAAGAATTATGAGACCGCATCTTCTCTTTTGGAAAACCTAAGAGAAACTCCTTCCTTTCGTGCATGGAGTTTATATCACACCGGTAGACTCAAGGCAGAAAAAGGTGATGTTGCAAACGCAGGAGAAGTTCTTCGAAAAGTGCTTCTCATTGAGCCTAGCGATGCAGGTTCTGACCTGACAGAAGTGAAAAAATTAGCAACTTTTCTGTTGCTCAAGATTTCCAAAAAGGGCTAATGCTCACCATTGCCCTCCCTAAAGGTAGATTGGCTGAGGAAACCATGGACTTTTTTGTCCAAAAGGGTTTGCTCAGCGCTCTTCCTGATCCGAATTCCAAAGAATTAACCTATGTTGATCCCGAAAAGACCATAAAATTACTTTTTGTCCGTTCGCAGGATGTGCCTACTTATGTGGAAGAGTGTTCTGCAGATGCGGGCGTTGTTGGTTGGGATATTCTACAGGAAGGCGGATATGATCTTTTGGTTTTGAAAGATTTGGGATTTGGTGGTTGCAGATTATCTCTTGCCGGCAAGCCTGATTTCCATCCCTTATCCAAGTTATCCAAAGTAAAGGTCGCTACCAAATACACGGAACTAACCAGAAAATTCTTTTTTTCCAAAGGGATTTCTTGCGAAGTTGTGAAACTCTATGGTTCGATTGAACTCGCACCCCTGGTTGGTCTAGCGGACTGCATAGTGGACTTGGTTTCCACAGGCTCCACTCTAAAAGCCAATGGTTTGAAGGAAATTGAAGTAATATTGGAATCCACTGCTAGATTGGTATGGAACAGATCCTCTTTTTATACAAAAAGACAAGAAGTTGCTAATTTCTTAGAACAAATCAACAAATAATCAGTTGTTTCCTAGCTAGCCTCTAAAAACATAGTAAAAACGTAATCAAAATATATTTAGCCGAGGAATGTTATGGCAG
This sequence comes from Leptospira sp., assembly GCA_020831715.1. GTDB lineage: Bacteria > Spirochaetota > Leptospiria > Leptospirales > Leptospiraceae. The sequence continues at coordinate 31,026 of JAFIGA010000237.1, forward strand.
TACCAAAGCGACGAAAGTCGAAATCTAAGGTAAGATCGAAACGGGCACATGAAGCTCTAGGGAAACCCAATCTTTCATCTTGTACCAATTGCGGATCCTACATACTATCACACAGGGTGTGCCCTTACTGTGGATTCTATAAAGACAGAGTTGTTCTGCAACCAAAAGTAAAGGCCGAGAAGACAGAAGAATAATCAAGTATGTGGGTCGCTGTTGACGCGATGAGCGGTGATCACGGCCCCGAGTGCATTGTTGAAGGAGCGGTTGCCGCTTCTAATGATTGGGGTTGTAAGGTGGTTCTCGTCGGTAGAGAAGAGGACCTGGTTGAAATATTACTTAAATACAATTTTGATTCTGATAATATCAAAGTCGTTCATGCTTCCGAAATCATCGACATGAACGATTCTCCCTCTGTAGCCGTACGCGCATTAGAGGATTCTTCCATTGTTCAAGCTGTAAAATTAGTTGCGAGTAAGGAATGCGTAGGCATTTTTTCACCCGGTAACACCGGTGCTACGATGGCTGCGGCTTTGCTCCATATGGGTCGAATAAGAAAAGTTATGCGACCTCCTATTGCCGCTCCCATTCCCAGGGAGTCCGGTGCTCCTATGGTTTTACTCGATGCCGGGGCAAATGTAGACTGCAAGCCTGAATACTTGGTACAATTTGCCCTTATGGGCGATATCTATGCCCAAGAAGTTTTGGGAATCAAGGAGCCTAGGGTAGGCCTTCTCTCCAATGGTGAAGAAGACAAAAAGGGTAATTCCGTCACTTTAAAGGCATTTGAAAAACTTAAAAAAATCAAACAAATAAGATTCATCGGTAATGTGGAAGGACGAGATCTCTACGGCTCGGGCAGGCTTGTTGATGTGGTCGTCTGTGATGGATTCATTGGTAACATTGTTCTGAAAGCGACAGAAGGTCTATCCAAGTCAATTTTTAATGTTCTTAGAGACAATATAAGGGAATCGAATCTAGCTCAAACCGGAGCACTTCTACTAAAGCCTACATTTACTGCAGTTAAGAAACGATTGGATTATGCAGAATATGGGGGAGCACTTCTTTTGGGAGTGGAGGGAACCTGTATGATAGGGCATGGATCATCCAATGCGCAAGCAGTTAAGAATGCAGTTCGAGTGATTACAGAATGTGCCAAGCATGAGATGAATGGGAAAATTGAACATATAATGAATGAAGTTCGTGTGTAATTAAAAAAAATTAGGAGTGAATGAATGATCGAATTAAAGGACAAAGCCGCTATTGTAACAGGTGGTGCTAGAGGTATCGGTAAGGCTACTTTGATGAAGCTAGGTTCCCTTGGGGCTAAGCTCGTTGTAGCGGATATGAATGAAGAAACAACAAACGCAACTGTTGCGGAACTAAAGAAACTTGGTTACCCGGCAATTCCTTTTCTGGGCAATGTGTCCTTAGAAGAAGATGCGGTTAAGCTTGTGGAAGCTTGTCAAAATGAATATGGTTCAGTTGATATACTCGTGAACAATGCAGGTATCACAAAAGATACTCTACTAATGAGAATGAAAAAAGAGCAGTGGGATGCGGTAATTGCCGTAAACCTTACCGGAACTTATCTATGTACTCAAGCTGCAATAAAGTATATGATGAAACAAAAAAGTGGATCAGTTATCAATTTATCTTCCATTGCCGGCGAGAACGGTAATATTGGTCAGACCAATTATTCCGCATCTAAGGCAGGAGTTATAGGTTTTACCAAAGCCTGCGCTTTGGAACTTGCATCCAGAAATATTCGTGTCAATGCGATTGCTCCGGGGTTTATTGCAACAGAAATGACTGATGCAATTCCCGAAAAAATTAAGTTGGGAATTCAGAACAGCATACCTCTCAAAAGAGCAGGTCAGCCGGAAGATATTGCCAATGCAGTTGCTTTTTTAGCGAGTGACGCAAGCTCTTTCATTACAGGACATATTCTTTCTGTAAATGGCGGTGGATTCTTGCCGGGTGCCGGTTAATAAAATTCAATTCAAGAAATAAGGTCTAGGTATATGAATTGGCTTCGTTTTTTTTGCAGAATTGATAAAAAAACTGTTTAAGGACTTGCCAAATTTTTCACGGATTTAAACCTAAAAAATCAACGGATGTTTTTTAAAACATTCATTGGATAAATAAAATTTTGCCCCACGTAAAGTGGCTTGGAGGAAAACATGGCAGATTTCGAAAAAATTAAATCTATCATCGTAGAGCAGTTAGGAGTTGATGAGTCTGAGGTTAATCCTGAGGCACATTTTATCGATGACCTAGGAGCTGACTCTCTTGATACAGTTGAGCTAGTAATGGCTCTTGAAGAAGAGTTTGGAATTGAAATTTCTGATGAAGATGCAGAAAAAATCCAAACTGTAGGTGACGTAACAAAGTTTATTGATAAACTAAAAGGTTAATCTACAATCTACCTTAGGCTTCTGCCGGAATTCTCCGGCAGATCCTTTCTTCCCCTTGCGAAAACGGCGATCTGAATTTAATAATCCACTAGCAAACATCAAGCCTGACAGGCTAAAGCAGCTAGAAAAACTTCAAAAACAACTTCATATACATTTTCAAGATATAACAATATTAAATACTGCTTTTACACATCGTTCCTATGCCAACGAAGCCAAATACCATACCGATGATAATGAGAGGTTGGAATTTTTGGGAGATTCTGTTTTGGGGCTCATTGCCGCAGAAACACTTTTTTCGGAGATGGACAATAAGGCTGAAGGGATACTCGCCAAATCCAAGAGTAAATTGGTTTCGGGACCTGTTCTGACAAAGATCTGCCTGGATGCCCGTTTGATTGAATATTTGCAATTCGGTAAAGGGGAAGAGGATACCGGTAAAAAGAATCCCAGAGTGATGGAAAATTTGGTCGAGGCACTTCTCGGTGCTATTTATCTGGATCAAGGTTTGGAATCCTGTAAGAAATTCATTATGCCCTATCTCCAACAAGCAATTGGGATGTTGGGAGAAATCGAATCCGTTAAGGATTACAAGTCTTTACTCCAAGAAAAAAGCCAAAGAATTTTTAAACAAACTCCTAGATATGAATTGATTTCTGAAGTAGGATTGGATCATGATAAGATATTCACCATAAAAGTTTCTCTACCCAATGGTTTGGTTCAAAATGGTGAAGGAAAGAATAAAAGATCAGCCGAGCACAATGCCGCTAAGAATATCATGAAGATTTGGAAGGAAAATGATTAATCCATTTTCAATTAAGAAAAAAGGTTTAAGGCTTCGAGTAGCCGCTCTGATTCAAAATGGAAAATCCGAGATTCTACTCATACAACAGAGCAAGAAGAAGTCCCCAAAGCCCGCCTATTGGCTTCTACCGGGTGGTGGTGTTGAATTCGGGGAAACTGCCGAAGAGGCTCTGGTTCGTGAGCTGAATGAGGAGCTGGGACTTGAGGCTATCAGTATGGATTTCATTGCCTTGAATGAATCCATCGATCCTCAAGGAATGAGACATTTAGTACAATTAATATTCTTGGTGAAAGTAAAGGATGGTATTCCCATACTGGATTCAAGAGAAAAGGCGATTACGGGGTTTGGGTATTTTACTCCAAAAGAAATTCTTTCCATGGATTTACGACCCGATACAAAAGATTTTTTTAAAAAGAAGAAGTTCGTCTCTGCGGATTATATAAAAAGCAAATGGGTTGAGGAGTAGCAATGATTGTTGGTGAAAAAAAAGTTAATCATAGTTTGGGTTCATACTCCATTTACCTCTCGGAGGATTTTAAAGGATTAAAAGAACGGATAGAAAATATTCCTTCTGTGTCAAATATTATAATTTTTACTGAGAGACCTATCGCTCAGTTGTATTTAAAATATCTTGAATTGGAATTGGCGGGTATAAAGCCTTCCATTCATATTGTATATCTAAAAGGTGGAGAAAAGAATAAGCATATTGATCGAGTCAAGAAAGCCTATCATCAATTGATTGATATTGGAGCAGATCGAAAGAGCCTAATACTAGCTATGGGAGGGGGAGTCGTGGGTGATTTCTCCGGATTCATAGCATCTACATATCAGAGAGGGATACGTTTTGTCCAGATACCTACCACCTTACTTGCAGCTGTTGATTCCTCAGTTGGAGGCAAAGTTGCCGTTAATCTAAATAAGGGTAAAAATATGGTCGGAACCTTCCACCAACCTGAAATGGTTTTCATGCCCTTATTCACATTGTCCACTCTACCTAAAAAAGAATGGCGTTGTGGTATTGCTGAAATTGCCAAGCATAGTTTGTTGGCAGGTGGACATATGTGGGAAGATTTTCGAAATCATTCCTATTCCGATATGAAATATGATTCGGATATTCTAAAAAAAATGATTTTGGATTCCATTGAATTTAAAGCGTCCATAGTGAATCAGGATGAGAAGGAAGGGGGAGTGCGACAAATTCTTAACTTGGGTCACACAACTGCCCATGCTATTGAATCACTTACCAAGTATTCCAAGTATTCGCATGGAGAAGCTGTGGCAATTGGAATAATCACTGCACTCATACTCTCGGTGGAGATTTACAAGTTTCCCAAGGAACTCCTAAAAGAGATTGTTACTGCTATGGTTAAATATGATCTTCCCTCTAAGGATTCGAATAAGGCATCTGAAATATTCGAACATATGAAGCACGATAAAAAGAAAGATGGAAATGTGTTAAAATTTGTATTGCTTCAGAATATTGGTGACTATAAATACGGAGTCCCGGTTGAAAAGAAAGATATCATTCAAGCAATTAAAACACAGGTGAATTTGATTTGAAAGTTTTTAGCGAATACTTAGAGCTCAACCCGGCTAGACTACTTAAGCAAGGGGACAGAGGATTTTCCGATAATCTAATTCTACTGGTATATTTATTTGTTCTTTCCTATATTGTTTATCGAATTCTGTTATTTGCATTCGATAAGATAAAGCCTGCTAAGGATTCAGCAATTCAATACAATAGAAGAAAGATCGGTCGAACAATTTTTGCAACAATCTATATTATATCTTTCTTTCCGATTATTTTTTCATCGCTCAGTTATCTTCCAACCGTTATGGGTCTAGCCGCGGCAGGTATTGTAATTTCTTTAAAGGAAGTCTGGTTGAATGGAGTTGGTTGGACCATCATCTTGGGCAGTAACGGCTTTCGAGTGGGAGACCGCGTTGAAGTTGATAATATAATGGGAGATGTTGTCAATATAGGGCTGGGTAAGTTCACGCTGGTTGAAGTATGCCATGAGAGTGGGTATGAAAATTCTACCAATCGATTGGTTCATTTTCCCAATAATATTGTTTTGCTACAGAAATACTATGTGATTCCCGAAAGAATGAATTTCATCTGGGATGAGTTTCGCTTCGCTATCTCTTTGGATTCCGATTGGGAAAGGGCAGAACAGATTTGCATAGATATTATGAACAAAGATTTAATTTTGGCACCCGAAGTTGTAGAAGAAAAGATCAAGGAGCTTTCCAAGAATTATTTATTACGCCTGGGTAAGCATACTCCAATCGTTTATACTGCTTTGGAAAATGGGAAAATTGTTTTGAGTTTGCGATATTTAACTCCTGTGAGATCCAAGAGAATGAATCGGATTATAATTACTAGGGCTCTCTTGAATTACTTAAAAGAAGAGAAAAATATTCATATAGTGGAAGAAAAAAAATGAATATATCCCTAATAGCAATCATTTTATTTACCTTTATATATTGTAAAGCTGACGGAATACCACCCAATATTCCCCAAGGTGCTCACTACAACAAAAGAACCAATCTTTACCAAAAAGTTGCGGATGGTGTGAGCTATAGCTATTTCAAAGACGGAAAACTTTACGAAAAATGTGAAGTCAATGAAATGGGTAAGCTTCATGGATTATGTGAAAATTTTCTGCAATCCACAGGTCAGAAAATATCTTGGGGTATATTCCAAAATGGACAAAGGGACGGTGAATGGGTTTGGACATTCGAAGATGGTTCTATTTTTCTGAAACAAGAATTCACCTATGGAAAGAAGAAAGATTTTTGGATTCCGGTAGAAGAATGGGGCAATGAAGACGGAAATTATTCTCGCTTTTATCCAGACGGAAGACTGGAAGAAGTCGGATT
>JAFIGA010000245.1 GCA_020831715.1 Leptospira sp.
TCGTATTTTTTGAAGGTAACTTTGTTGTGTCTTCTTGATATTTTGGGTGGTTCGAAATCATCGAATAGTCTTTCCATAAAAAGCAATTTACTATTGGGCTTTATTTTTGGGTACTAAAATTTATCTTTTTACACAACCCCACCCTTTTTGGTAGGCGTAGCCAACCAACCCCCTAGCTTGCATTTCCCTATGAGCAAGCTCCCCTGAACTCTTATCTGCGTTCATCTCCGAGATCTGCGGGAAATCTTTTTAAAGAAGAATTGCGAGGGATGAAGAGGATTTTTGGGATTTAGGTGGAAGCGATGCTTACTATTGAGTCGGTGGTGTTGGAGGAAAGGTTACAAAGAAGAACTTAACAGGTACCCAGCACCAAATGTTCCATTGTTGGGCTGGGTAACATAATGTTAGATCGCTTACCAGGCTCGCAATCAAAAGGATTTATTGGATATGATTGATTGGGTTTTGGTTTTGATTAAAGTTAATTTATTTTTTCCCAGCCAAAAGCAAATTTTATATATTACAAAAAATATAAGGAGCTCCCACTTCGCCAAGGCTGTCACGGCTCTTTGCACACCCCAGCAGGCAATCTGACGGGGCAAGGTGGGAGCGATTTTACCTGGCGACACAGAGAGACCCCGACACTATTTAGCCGATTTCTTTGGAAGAAACTGCGGAGTCTGTGAATTCCCGTAGAACTTGGGTCCATAGTCCCCCCATCTTCCCGAATAACTCCGATCAGTTCTAGGTCTTTCATAGGTATAGTGTTGTTCTATGTTAATTTTAAAGGGAGCATTTTTGGGGCTCACGCCATATTTTCCAAATTTCAAAATGCTAATTTCTGAGTTGGGGTGCTTGCCAATCTTGCCCGGGAATTTCAAGAATTCAGCACTTTCTTCGGAGACATTATGGTGTCCATCCGGATCCAAATAAGCTTTTTCTCCAATCCAACCGGGTTCTTCCCATTCAATCAAACGATTGATTGCCCGATTGGGGACACTGCTCCAGTCCAATATATCACCTAACTCTGAAGATGCTCCAATTAAAACATTGGTTAGATCACTTTTTTTAAGATCTTTTGGTAGTATGAGTTGTATATCTTTTTTCGGATTAGGAAATATATCCCTAGGGTCAGAAATTTTATTTAAGAAATCACTCCCTGCATCCAACCATACTTCATGATCTCCATAGGCTCCGGTTGGGTTGCCTCCGTCCGAATTTCTTCCCGATGCAATATAAAGAATAGGGTGGTTGTTAATGGAATTTACATTATTCCAAGATGTATCTAACGTTATATTATCATGCCCGGTTGTCATGATTCTGACTGGCTTGCCTGAGGCATCTACCAAAACAGAATAGGATTCTATATCACCCTGATGAAAATTTCCAAGTGGGCTTGGTCCGTAATTGTAGTCATACCAGATCCAGTAAGAGACTACCATCCTTCCATCCCCGCGTTGGTACCAGTAATTTCTGTCATCTCTATATCCGGGTAAGGATTCTGCCTGGGTTCCCGACACATAGGTGTCTGCGTATCGAATATGGTAGTATAAGTGAATTGGATCTGATTCTTTATTGTAATTGGGTATATCTTTCGGATCCGGTAGGATCATATAGGGAGTCTTTTCGGGTTCATATCTAGTATAAAGTAGCCCATTTTTGGTTTTGGGAGAATCGCTATATCCTAATTCTACTCTGCCAAAGTATTTTTCCAAGTTGGAGGGTATGACTTTTTTATCTTTTGCCAGGACAAGGATCGGGGCAAATTTCTCCGCCAATTCTATCTGAATTTTCGAGGGGATGGGATTTTCTTGACTTCGAAAAGAAAAATCATGTTGGAATGTAAGAATTTCCCCTTTGGAGTAAGTGAACCAATTGGGGTTGTGCCCCGGTGAAAACTTACCTTTGGATTCCTCGACTCCGAGTAATTCGATATATGCATGACTCCAATCTGAAGGTACATCCAAATCCATTCGATATTCAGTATTTTCGAAAGTTTGAATTTTCTCAACATAGGTATTCATACAACTCGGATACTCTTTAAGTGCAATACGAGGCGCATAATTTTCATCCCAGTCAGGACAGGAATAAGCACGAGCTCTGAATTGGTATGGTTGGGTTAGATTTTCAGGAATATTTTGAAGACTACCTCTAAACTCCAAACGAATATCAGTATTCGGAAGAACGATAGGAATATTAGAATCTTTAGGAGAACTACAATGAAAAACTAGAATACCCGAGAACCAAAAAGTGATTATTGTATTTAAGATATAATTTGGTTTCTGTTTCATTGCCCTTTACCAAAATGACTTCCTTTTTCTCAGGGGCAAGAAATAAAAATAAAATTATTTCCTTTTCGATTTCTTCTTGGGTAAGGGCGCATTTTTTTTGGTTGAGGTGTTTTTCTTAACAGGCGGTTTCGAGGTTTTCCGGGGAATTTTCTTTTTTGGAGCTGATTTTTTGGGATTAACCTTGCTTGGTTTATCCACAGATGGTTTGGAATTCTTCCCTTGATTATCAAGTATTATATGATCTTGAATAACTACGCTACCGGCTGGCGGGAGTGGGATCGGTGGATTGATCGTTTGAAGGTATTCAACTATGGTTCTTAGATTTTCGGCTCTTCTTACTAAGTTATAGTTGCCCGGAATGTCAAACCACTGATCACGACCCTGTCCATATTGGAGATTTTCGTCTCTTGGAAAAAATAGATATTCTTGAATAGGTGAGAGAGGATGAAATTTGTTAATAAATAGATAGGCGGGAAGACGCATTTCTAATGCCGAAGAGCCGGGTTCCCAACCTTTCCAAGTAAGAAGTCCCATGAATTTAAATCCCCTGTAAGGAGTGCCTAGCGTTATCAATGTATCTACTTTTCTTCTAGCCGAATCGGGAAGCCCACCCATTAAAATTCCTGCCGTATTATGAGCTATGATACAACAGCGATCATTGGATCGATTCAATGCTTGTGTGAGATGGGCGATGGTTTCTTTCTCCGATTTCCAAACCGGAAGAGGGACTACATAGGGACGGTAGCCGGCTTGTGAGAGTTTTTTCTCCAATTTTTTATAAAATGAACTTCCGGCCCCTAGCCCCGGAACGATCAAAATATCTCTTGAGCGGAGATCATGATCCACCGTCTTGCTTTTGGAGAAAATTCCGGTAATCATAGCCCAAAAAAACTCAATATATTCTAAAATTAGATTCATAAAAGAAAGCCCCACACCTTGGATTGCTTGCCAAACTGTTGCATTTTTCTAATTTGGACTTCAAATATGTTTTTCACAAAAAAGCAGATCCTTCTAGTATTGATTCTTTTGTTTTTAGGCTATCCTGTCTATTCAAAATATCCGTCCTATGCCAAAATCGAACCAATCCTGGAGAAAACTTGGAATGAGCAATTTCCTGTCCCATATAGAAAGATTTTAAAGAAAAATATCAATGGGAAAGGAATCATGTTATTCCGTGAGGCAGGCAAGAATTACTATATCTATACGTTTCACGTTGCTATGCCCAAGCAAGAATGGGAGGATCGAGAAATCATGGCATTGAAAGAAGAAAGGGTCCTCCTGGTCAAATTATTCCACGATCCCGGTAATCCGGAAAAACCTTATTTCATTCGCATGGGAGAGTTAGATGAAGAGAATATGCGACCGGGATTTATACGCTATGTCAATTAGGAGAATATTATGAAAGATTATGAAATAAAAATCAGTGAAAAAATGAAAAAGGACAATCTAAGCGAAGATTTCATCGCTGATTTTCTCCTCAAGGTGAACCAAGTTCGAGAAGGTGAAACCGGGATAGCTGTATGGGAAGAAGTAGGGGATCTCGATCCTAAAAAAGATGAAGTATCTTGGGAAGAAGTTCGAAGTTCCAATACAGATTCCAAAGAAGACCTTGGTAAATTAGTTGTGGTCAAATTGAACGGTGGATTGGGAACTTCCATGGGTCTCTCTAAAGCCAAGTCTCTCATTCCCATCAAAGAGGGTCGTTCTTTTTTAAATATTATAGCCAATCAGGTTCTATATTTACGGAAGAAATACTCAGTGGACATACCGCTCCTCCTAATGGATAGTTTTAATACCCAAAAAGATTCCCAAGAAGAATTGAAATCCACCGGGCTCACTCAGAAAATTCCAACCAGCTTCTTGCAACATAGAGTTCCTCGTTTGCTGAAAGATAGCTTGGAGCCAATTTCTTGCAAGGATCCAAAAGATGATTGGTGCCCTCCCGGTCATGGAGATATTTACTTTACATTGATAGAAACCGGAATTTTGGATCAGTTGTTAGATGCCGGATTTGAAGTTGCCTTCTTATCCAATGGTGATAACTTGGGTGCGACGGTGGATCCGGCAATGGTCAGTTATTTTCTGAAAGAAAAATTGGATTTCGCTATGGAGATGACTCCCAAAACTCTAGCCGATAAGAAGGGGGGAGATATCTACAGAAAAATTCGTGAAGGAAAATTTTTGCATTTTGAACTATTGGAAACTGCTCAAGTTCCGGATGAGAATATGCATGAGTTTACCGGCATGGGCAAATTTCGCACCTTCTCCACAAATAATCTATGGATCAATTTGAAATCTTTGAAGAAGAGATGGAATGAAGGAAAATTCCAATTGTCTTTAATCGTAAATCCTAAGTCAGTCGAAGGTAAAGAAGTATTGCAGTTGGAGACGGCGATGGGTTCTGCTGTGGGAAATTTTTCCAACTTCCGAGGTGTGATCATTCCGAGAGATCGTTTTGCTCCTGTGAAGAAGACGGAAGATTATTTGGTTCGGAGATCCGATGCCTATGAGTTGAATGAGGACTTTTCTCTAACCATGTCCAAAACCAGAAAAAAATTGGGATTGGGAGAGCCTGTTATTTCACTCGATGATGATTTTTATAAAAAGATTGGAGATTTTGAAAAGCGTTTTCCTCTAACACCTTCGTTATTTGCCTGCGAATCCTTGGAAGTTAAGGGTGAGTGGATATTTGATCTGGAGGTCAGCTTTAAAGGTAAGGTAGTTTTGGAGAATCATTCGGGTTCTCCTATTAAGATTTCTTCTTTGGATAAGATTGTGTTTGAAAATGAAACAATATCCAAGTAAGAGTAAGGCGGGATTTCTTTTTATCTTTGGATTCTTGGTCTATTCATCGGTAAATTGTATCAAACCTCTTTCACCATTTGAAGAATGCAAGGCAAGAAATCGTTGTGAAATGATCGAGGGAGAATGCTATCTCAGAAATTCAGTCATTTATAGGACGCTAGCCGGAACAGAACAAGCATCTACTGAAGATGCATTGATTCTATTGGGAACCTGTTCCGGGCTTTCCAATACATGTGTAAGGAATTGCAGATCCGGAACTCTGTTTTAGTCTCTCAAGAAAGACAAAGTGGTAGTTTCCGGAAAAATAGTTTTATCCTTTATATCCATTTTTAATGCTTGTTCCGTATCTCCCATAGCAATTTGAAATCTTCCCTTCGGATCATGGATTTTAGTTTCTTGAATGTAATCTCCCTGGTAAATTGTCCGATTATTGAACAAAACTTTACAAGTTGTATTTTGTTCATCATCTGATTGGATTACTAATTGCAATTGGGTGATGTTTCCTTTTCCATCCCAATACATGGTAGACCAAGGCCCTTTGAATTTTTCCAAATTGGAATCAGTACCGAATGATCTGGATTTCACATTATCTACAACCGGTTCCATGAATGCTACCGGAATTTCTTTTGATTTCGCACCTTCGATCTCCGAATCGTTATTGCTAGTTACTGAGAAAAGACGGATTTTTCCGGAATCGATTTTGTCTTGGAAATAATTTGCTTTAGTAGAACTCAATTTCTTCCAACTTCCACCAATATCTCTTGTGTAGATACTATAAGAATTAGCATCTTTCACAGGTTCCCAAGTTATACGAATATAGGGATCTTTGGAGCTATGCGGAATCATTCTTGTTTCCAATTTCTTGGGAGGATGCAAGCCCATGGATCTTCCTCTAAGTTGTGATAGGCTTCCCATTACAGGTAGAGAGCCTCGGCTCGGGTTTCCAATTCTGTTTAGGGCCGCGATGGAATAATAGTTGGAAGAATCTTTTGGATTTTTATCTATATATGTATTGGATTTAGTTTCAGCCAATTCTTCCCATTGTTTGGCATTTGTGGGCATTCTATAAATTTTATAATTTTCTGCACCTTCTACGTTGTTCCATTCCAGTCGGATTTCTTCTGCGAAGTCACCTTGACTCACCTTAACTGAATCAGGCGGAGGGAGGTTCATAGTTATCGCAGAAGTGTTTCCAAGTGCTGCTTGTGAAAGAGTAGACTCAACATAAGATCCTGCTACCGAGACGCGATAGAATTCAAGGTTTCCATTTCGAAGAGCCTTTCTATCGGTGAATTCAGGTTTCGAAACCTTGGATAGAATTCTGAATTGTTTAGAATAGGGATTGTATTTATAAATATGGTAGGAAGTATTTCCCGGAATTGGATTCCAACTTATTTCTATTCGATCTTTGAAATTCCCTTGGCTTGCAACAAGTCCGGTTATTCTCATTCCGGATATAGGTCTAGTCTTAGTAGAAGCGAATCCTTCTGAATTACCCGGGTAGGGCAGGGAAGAGTCACTTGAAAATACTGTCGCAACTGTATAGTGATAGGATAGCTCAGACTGAACTCCTGCATCATCGAAGAATGGATTGAGAGATAATCCAACTAATTCGTATTTGTTTGCCGTTGTTCTCTTGCGATAGATCTCGTATCCAATGGCTCCTCGAACAGAATTCCAGGACAAACGGATCTTGTCTTTGTAATTTCCTTTGGAAGCCGATATGTCTGTGGGATAGCTTTCTGATAATTTGTCCGGGCTAGGTAACAGTGGTGGGTCATCCACCCAGTAGATAGATTGAACTGATTTCTGGAAGAATTTATAATCCACCCACGCATAGCCATCATCGCCCCAATCCACTCCCCATGAATTCATTACAAGAAAAGCTTTCTTAGAGTCATCGTATCCCGCAATGAGAACAGCTTGTGCTCCTAAAAAGCTTCCATCTGTCTTTTGAATAATTTCATTCTTTTTATATTTTGCATAGCCTTTGTAAAATAAAACAGATGCCGGAAGAGGACTGCCGGAACTTATATAGGATTTGATTTGGTTGAGATTGCTGTTGGGAATTTTATAGAAATTGTGAATTCTATGGGCTAAACTCGCACGATCTTTTAAGTAGGATCTACTTTTATAATCATCTTCTCTATAGGGTAGATCTTCCCAAGTGAGGATTCCATTCATCCGAAGAATGATGAGTCCTTGGAGTAAGGAACCTCCTTGGTCTTTTCCTTGATTGGTAGCATTGTATAGGTAAGTCGGTGAAAAGAGGAGCTTTTGATCGGATGAATTATCAATGCTGAGTTTGGAGAGATTGATCGGTTTTTCTTTTTTTTCATTTTCTGTGTAGGACTTCAATGCATATCCCAAGGCAAATCCTACAGAGCTGGCTTGGCCTTTTTGGGACAATACTACCGGTAATTTATCTTTCAAGGAAAAGCGAGAGGGAAGCCGAGAGTTATCACGCTCCGGAGCCAAAGGAATGGATGCTTCCAACTCACCCTGATCGGATTGAAGACCTGCTCTGAGAGGCTTTTCCTTTTCTTCTTCACCGATAAGTGATGAGTGATGGCGAAATGAAGAAAATAGAATCAAAATTAGAAAAAGCGAAACACCTTCTTTTTTGAATATCATGTCAATCCTCCAAAGTGAAATTAACTGGTAGTCTATGTGCCATTTTTGTTGGCTTGCCTTCCAAATAACCCGGAGTAAACCTTGCTCTTCGGACAATTTGTAATGCTGCGGCATCGAATCCATGACCGACTTTACCGCCCATGATTTTTGCCCCTTGTAGTTGTCCTTTTTCATCAATCTGGACTTCCAAAACTACGGTTTTACTGGTGATACCTGCAGATTTTGCAGACTGAGGGAAGTAATCGCCTAAATCAAAATCAATAATCGGGGTAGGTGGTCTATCCCCATTATATGAAAAAAGAAATCCATCTTTGTCAGTTCCATCACCAGATAGTTTGTTAGGGTTGAGATCTTCCTTTTCTTCGGCATCCTTGGATGGATCCTTGCTCGATCCTTCTACCCATTCTTGTTTTTCAACAGGTGCAGGTGTTGTATCTCCACCGATAAGTTCAGGTGGGATTTCTTCGAAATCAATCTCCATATCGGATATGTCTACAAGTTCCGGTTCCGAAGGAGCAACATAGGTTGCAAGAAGATATCCTGTATAGATTGTAAGATGTAAAATGAGAGAAGCAATGAGTGAGAATCGAAACACTCCGAAATTTTTGATGCGTTTTTTAATCTCTTGCCATTCCATAATTGAATCCTATTTTTTCACTGAAAGTGCAATCTTGGTTACACCTGCCTTACGGATGAGTCCCATTGTTTCTGTGATTTTGCCATAGGGCAATCTTTCATCGGCAGTCAGAGTGATTCTCATATTGGGACGAAATTTAGCTTCTCTTTCAATCTCTCGAATCATAGCATCCATTGTACTAGGCTTGCCTTCGAATAGAAGTTTTCCTTCTTTGGTCAGTGCCACTTGTTTCGATTCGGCAACATTGGGATCTGCATCTGCCACTTTGGGAAGATTGATATCTATGGATTCTTTTTTTAGAAAGTTAGCTGTTACCATAAATATTACCAACAATACAAGAATAACATCTACCATAGGAGTAATATTAATATTACTTATTTCATCGTCATCGCCACCGACTGGTGCACCCATACAATCCTCCTTTTAGGAATGATCCTTCTTATTGGAAGGCTGAAAACTTCCTATAAATTCTTTGGATAAAACTTCCAAATTAGCCAATATGACTTTCATTTTTCTTGTAAAAAAGTTATTAACCATAACAACGGGAATTGCAATCCCCAAACCTGCCGCTGTCGCCAATAGTGCCGTTGATATAGCACGCATCACAACTTCAGAACCGGAGCTTCCCAATGTTCCCAAGGAATAAAAGGCTTTGATTACCCCAAGAACAGTTCCCAAAAGCCCGATGAAGGGAGCATTGTTCCCAAGAGTACTCAAAATTGGGAGACGAGTTTCCAAAAGTGTTTTCTCTCGAATGACCTTTCCATCCATTAGCTCGTGCAAACCTTCCGGATTTTCTTCCAGTCTTTCTAAAGTAAATTGAGAGAATCTTTTATATGCTGTGTCTTCTGCTTCTTCTGCTAATTTCTTGGCACCGGAAATATCTTTTTTTCGTATAAGTAGGATGATGTCTTCAAAAAATTGATTCGCTTGATTCGAGATAGACCGTCTATAGTAAATCAGTCTTTCTACAAACACAGCTAAGGCAATGATACTTGCAACTCCCATCAATACGAATATGAGTTTTTCTCCTAAATCTACATAAGTTTGCATAGACTCTCCTTTATGACCATTTTTTGAGATTGATTCTCTATTCCAAGCAAATTAGAGCATTAAAATTCACTAGTGTTGTTCACTTGCCCGCATCTCTGCAGGCAAGTTCGTGCCCGACTAGATTCTAGATTCGTTGTAAAAAGATTAGAGTATTCATTTGTACATTGGTTGTTATCTTCCAATTCCTTCCAGAGACCTCTCTGACATTTGAGATAACAATCCTTCGCTTTATCACTGAATCTGGAAAAGAATCTTCCATTGATTATGTCACCACAGACTTCTGCCAAATTACTTCCGGAAGAGACTTCACCTTGCGTGGCAAAATAGAATACTCTTGCCAAGGCAAATGATTCGGTTGCACCATCAGGATTAACCGCTTGGCTCAGACAATTTCCCATGCTTTGGAAGTAATCCTGGCAATTGGCGAGTGGAGCAGGTTGTGGTTCGATCAATAGCTGGATCAAGATTCGTTCCTGGAATTCATCCTGGTAGTCCGGTTTTTCTTTGCATGAGTTTATGGTTACGCCTAATATGAGAATTATACCTAAGGATCGATAGACTATTGTTAAAAGTGTCCAAATATTTTTCATTAGAATCTAGTCTCCAGTCCTATGTTGATCAACGGAATGACCTGACCTCCCGGAAGTTCCAAGGTACTGAAGTCATAACTAGGGGAAGGATTTGTCAGCGATTGAGGGAATGCGTTATTAAATCCTTGACCAACTTGATTTCTTCTGGTATAGAGATTGATGATTTCCCAATAGACATTCATATATCCCCATTCATAGTTCAAGAATTTATCAATTCTTATATCCATCCTATGGTAGTCTGCGAATCTCCTGGAATTTATATCGGGAGAGGACACAGGGTTGAAGAAGACCTGTCCTGTGGTAGGATTGCGGAATCTTCCTCCATCATCTCCAATGATTGGAGTGTATGGAAAAGAAGTTCTATACTGCCATCTAACACCAAGTTGATAATCTTGATTGATTCTCCATCCATAGACAAAATTTACAATATGAGTCTGGTCAAAATTATAGTAGGTCTCCGGAGAAGTTCTGACCGAATTGTATAGAACTCTTTTCTCCGTTTGAGATAGAACAGGTAGATTGAAAAATTGTTCTCCAAATATAGTATTGTTGTTTCGAAAAGTCTGAGACCAAGTGTAGGATAGCCAACCAAACCAATCTTTTGTTCCCGGACGATTGGATTTTTTTACAAATAACTCATAACCATGCGACCATCCCTCACCTCTGTTGGAGAAATTCAATCCTCGGTTGAAAACAACAGGCTGCTGCAATCTTGCCGCCGGATCCGGATTGATGCCAATGGGTGTAGAAATATATGGATCGTTGGTTATACTATCTCTAAATTCTTGTTTGAATACTTCCGCCTTCACCGACCATTCTTTGGTAACTTGTTGATCAACTCCACCTCCGTATTTGGTTGCTCTTTCCCATCTTAGATCCGGATTTCCTCCTGTTCTGGAAGCTTGGGTATTCTCCGGGAAGTGCGCATATTCTCCTGCACCACCGAATATAGTTAAGCCTTCCAAAACTTTTGGAAATCGATACGAGATAGTTCCCCTCGGTCCCCAGACACCTTGGTTATTGACCCCGGTGTAATCATATCGTGTTCCCGGTTCGATTTTCAAATTTCCAAATTGAAAGGACCATGTAGTATATCCATAGGTATAGTTTGTATTCAATTTATCATTGATGGGGTATGATATAAAATCGGGATTATCTGTTTTGAATGGATTTGGATTTTGGATTCCCGGATTTGCTAGGCGAATTCCTGTTCCATCCAAGGTATAATTCAATTCTCTATGCTCTCCACCAAATTCTATCTTGAGCCAATTCGCCGCCTGAAAAGTCGCATCATCTCGAATGCTCATATATCCGGCGCGAACCATGTTTCTCGCTTCAATTACACCTAGAGATCCATCCACTTGAGTGAAAGGAGAGTAGTTTATTAATGTTATTCGATTGTTGAATTTATCGGTTGGTGTCCAAGTATGACGAAGACCTTGAGTGGAAAATCCTCTGCCCAGTGCAACTCTTGCTCCTGCAAGAAGGGGGTTCAATTCTTTGGTGGGATCATTTTCTTGGCTTGGTTGTTCAAAATCAGCAGCAAACCCATCCTGAGCACTCAAATGAGTAAAAGAGATTTGGTGTTGGTTGTTGAAATTGTGCACAAATTTTACTTGAGCATCATGATATTGTGGAAGTCTCACCCCGGCCGGAACCACGCCTAGACTTCCGACAGTCAATTCAAAATAACTTGCTCTTCCGGCAACTATGAGATATCCATCACCTCCGAAGGTAGGCGTCTCGAACATAGCATTGGTAGAAAAAGCAGAAACAGAAAACATTCCCGTAGGCTTAGAAACTGTATCTGTTAAATCAATTTCAATTACTCCGCCTGTTGCATTGAAAAATCTGGCAGGATAGGCTCCGGTATAGACATCTATTGACTTAATGATATCATTATGAATAACTGAGTTGATTCCCAATAGGTGGAATGGATAGAGAATAGGGAGATCATCCACAACATATGTGTTTCGAGAAGGATCTGCTCCACGAATCACAATCTCACCACCACCAAACGGTGGTGCAGTGATTCCGGGAAGAGTTTCCAGTCCTCGAAGTGCTTCCCCTAAAGTTCCCGGCATTCTTTTGATCTCGTCTTGTCTTACTTTATAACGGGAAAGTATGGTTTTTTCTTTGGAGCCGGTCACTTGAATTCCACCTTTAGGAGCTTCTACCTTATCCGTATAAACTGTAACAACTTCACCTTGCTCCGAGATATTTCTTTTGATTTCTTGCATTCCTTCTGTCCGCAAAATTCGAAATCGATACTCTCCCGGTTCAGGTACACTTGCATCAAAATATCCATTTTCATCTGTCTGGTAAAACTTCTTAGTCTCGAAGATCATCACCGTAACACCTGCCTCTCCCTTTTCCTTAACTCGTGAGTAGATGCGAGCCCGAAAGTCAATAGCTTCCACGGCATGTGTAGCAAAAACAAAAAACAGAAAGGCAAATGAATAAGAAAAAGAACTCGTAACTTTACAAATTCCACTGACGAAGATTTCGATACGACTAAAGCTTTTCATTGATGAAATCTCCAAAATTTAAAGGAGGGGGAATGGATCCTGCCTCTTCTAGATAAATCAGGACGCATACCAGTGGAAATCCACTAAATGGACATTCGCTTCGAAGTATGGCAAAAGTGCAGAGATCAACATTTCTCTGTGGAACATTATCGGAGATAGCGAATAAAAATTGTGATGGAATTGGATCTCCACATTCTCTTGCCTTGTAACTTGCCGCAGAAAATAACTGACTATTTACTTGATCGCTATTCAGTGTTTCTTGGTTTGTACAGTTTATTAAAGTCGAAAGAATTACTATGGTGAACAGCATAGAAGCATGACGAATGATACAGCCTGATATTGGAGAATTATTTTTTCTCACTAGGTTTCTGTCCTCCCTGGAGTGAGATAACTTTTCCTTCAACTTTTACCACGGAGACTAGGCCAAGAGGGAAGTAATAATGCGTCTCATGCCAATAGACAACATCCACCATGCTCTGTCCTCCGGGTACTTTTTGAACCGCCTGACTCATGGCGTATTCAATATTCAGTGGTTTGGTAACAGGTAGAAAACCAAGCAAGAAAAGCGTGGAAGACTCTCCTTGAGCTCTATCCAATACTTCATACTGAGAAGAGCGAATAATCGTTGCATTGGGAATCATGTGAATATTTCGAATGTGACCACCTTCTTCCGTAATGCCTCCGGCACATTGATATATTAAAGTTAGAAATAAGACAAGAAAAAATCTTTTCATTGCGACGCTTACTTTTTTACTTTTTGGGTGGTGCGCTTTCAAATCGAACTGCCTCCGCGTTCAATCCAAATCTATTGATGGTAATAAATAGAATGACAATTTTATCATTCCAATGTCTTATGTTTATGAGGGCGTCGGCTTCCTTTTCTTCGATGGTTGCTTGCACAAGATCGTGGACCGGTGGTTTGGAAAGAGGAAAACCCAAGATTCCAATATCAAAACTAAGCCACCATGTGCTAGTTTCTACAGGTGATATTACCGTATACTTTTGGTCAGTAATTGGTATGTTGCTTGTAGCAAGTCCGGCACTGGATGTTGCGCAATTCAATACGAGAAGAAAGGTTGCAATTATGAAAATTGATAATAATCTGTTCAAGAGTGTAGTCTCCCTCTCCTAAGTTTGATTTAAAAAAATATAGGTCAATGAAATTTTTTTTAAAAACGTTAATTATAAAATAAATAGCAAGAAGGATTTGTTTAAACCATGCAAAATATAGATTCAAAAACGAAAATAATAGACCGACTTCGGTCTGTTGCTAACAGCGAAAAAATTATTAACAAAGCAATAGGCATATTATTGATTTGTATTTCTTCTTTAACATTTGTTTATTTTGCTTTTGGATCATGGGATTATTTTTTAAGCATATGCCCGAATACAGATATGCTCACTTGGGATGAGAATATTCGATTGAATATAGTTTATGATCAATTTTCTGATTTTAAAAATGGAAGAATCGGGCAAGGAATCATTCCTTTTTTCGAAGCGCCCACATGGCCACCCCTTCGTTCCATCATAACTTTCTTTCTGTTATTCATGCCCTCAAGCCTTTTGGTTTCTGAATGGGATTCTTTGGTGGGTTTGTTGTTCTTGGTTGCTACATTTGCTTCATTGGTATATATCGGATACCGACTAACTAAAAATTGGTTATTTACCGGAATCATTTCACTTTCAGGGCTTGCTATTTTACTGCAAACGATAGAAGTTTCAGCATACAGTCTTTCTTCCATGCTGGAGACTCAATCGATGTTCTTTCTTCTATGGTGTTATTATTTTTTCTATCGTTTTTACAGTGAAGTAGACCAATTGAGTCGAAAAACTATCATGGGAATTTCCGGATTTTTACTCTTGTTCTTCTTTACCAAATATCCTTATGGAATCATGCTTTTTATGGCATTGATACTTTTGGAAGTTCTAAGGAACTTTCCTGAGTGCAAGGAAGCGTTTCAATTTGCATTTAAGGAACACTATCGGGGAATCCGTAGAATTCTTTTGATATTAGTTGTATTATTTGTATTCTCCATTCCTTTCTTGAGACTATTCGAAGGAATCAATTTCAATCAAAGAAGTTTTAAATTAGGTTTGTATTATCTATCGCTCCCTGTGTTTTTGGATTTTCAGTATTTTTTATGGAAGCATAGATTTCATCTTCGAGAGGTAGTTCCCAAAAGCCTTCGTGTGATCTACATTTGTTCAACACTTCCCGCTCTCATTTGGATCTATGGCAATCCGGATCGTGTTTCCAGTTTGTTGGATGCTCAGATGATTGTGAATCATTACACGAAGAGTTTCTTTCTTAGTATTGTAGCCACTCGATCCGATAATCCCATGCTTCCCATGGCAGTGTTTGATGACCCTTGGGGAATTCGAGTTTTACTTCTATTGACTTTGGCATCATTGATTGTATTTTTCTATCATTCCAGACAAGCAATCACCACAGCCTTGAAAGATCCTTTGGTGAGTATTAGCTTTCTTTTATTCTTACAAATTCTCATACTGGAAACAACGACAGGTAATAAACAGCAAAGGCATATTCTTCAATATCTTCCTGCACTTGCTCTGATTTTGTGGCTTTGGATATTTCGAGGCTTGCACCTACGAATTCCTTTTTGGCAATATGGTATTGGTATGGGATTTTTCATGAGCATTTTGGTGTTAGGAGGAAGTCATGGGATCTGGGCAGGCAATTATTTCCAAGATCGTTATTTCTGCTTACGAGGGGAGGATGCTACTGTTTTTGAGCCGGTTCGATGGGTTGATAAAAATCTTCCCAGAGATAAGAATATTCTTCTCTTCAATGGATTCCATGAGACCTATAACTATGATAAAAAAGGCAGGTTGATTGCTTCTGAATTCGATCTAAAAATCCGACAAGATCGTTACCGGGATTATTTCATTCGCCACGACAACAAGCACAGGTGGAAGACTTGGGAGAGGTTTGATGAACTTGCCTTTATCAGTTATTCCTGTGAGGATCCCAATCTATTGAAAAAGTTAAATATGAGAAAAGAAGCGGTAGGTGCCGACTTAAAATCCATCTCCAAGCTAAAGCACCCGAGTGGAGACTATTGCTTGGAGAGATATCAGATCATTTCGAAATAAGCTATTTCAGAAATCGTCTCAATAGGGGCTTTTAATATCAATCTACAAAAACAACTCGGCTCTTCCATTTTGGATGGAGCTGAGATTCTTGCTTACGTGAGATACTAATTTTACCCGGATCACCGTCGCTGATAAATGCTACACCGGGCTTGGAGATGCTTTTAAAAAAACGCTCCATTTGCACTTTATTTCCATGGATTCTTCGAACATGAAGTGGGTCAAAATCTTTAGAGTAGGGTGAATAACTCAATCTATTGGAAAAATCAAAAACAAGACTATGCTTGTATTGAATTCCCTTGTAACTACCGGCAAGCAGTCTATGTCTTTCCGATTCAGGTGGATAGATCCCAAATGGTAAGGCTAGGGCGGACATTTTATAGCCAGGTGCAAGCTTTTGAACAAAGTCTTGGGTCTTGGCAATTTGTTCTTCAATTAATTTGGAATACTGCTTAAGGTTTGCATGCCAATAGGTGTGATTTTCAATCGCATATCCATTTTTCAATAAGAAGTCGGTCTTAGCTTGCTGGAATTCATTTTGTCCAAAGTAATTGTTCGGACTTTTTGCACCCGGTAGAACAAAAAATACCGCTTTTGGATGGAAGTCTTTGTTTTTTTTTCGTAAATCTTCCAAGATTCCCATAACACAATCGGGAGCAATTGATCCATTCGGTCTCATCTCAAATTGAGAAATGGAGGAATCATCGAAAGTAAGCAATACAGGAATCTTTCCTGCAGGCGCCAAGATATTTCCCGACTTGAACTCATCCAAAGAGATTGGATGGAAATTTCCACGGATCAATTGAAGCATGTCTTCTCGAAAACCGGATCTGCTTCTTGTATATTCCGTATCCTCATCTCCTACTTTATGATAGGCGAGAACAGGAACCAGCCCCAGCTCATTAAATTGTACGGATTGTGTTTTAGTTTGGTTTAATGTACTTTTATTGGCTTTGTTCTTTTTGTCATTTTTGGATTCCGAAAAATTCTCAGTACATGACATAACCAGAAGGGATAGGAAAAGAAAAAATATTTGAACCATGTTGATATCCTTGGTATAAGAATCAGCTATTTAAGGCTTGCTGGGTTGGCTCATGGCGAATCTCTCCATCGTGAGCAATGCAAGTCCCTGCAATGACTTCATCTTCAAAGTTTAGATTGATTTGCTTGTCTTTCATCAATAACTTCAAGAAATTCAGAATATTTCGGGAGAACATTCTGCTGGCATCACTCGGCATGGTCGAAGGAAGATTGGAATTTCCAATGATGGATACCCCATTGTGAACGATGGTTTCATTGTCTTTGGTCAATTCACAGTTTCCACCCATGATTGAGGCAAGGTCCACGATCACGGAACCGGGTCGCATTTCATCCACCATTGCTTTTGTAATTAGAACAGGTGCCTTCTTACCGGGAATCAATGCAGTTGTGATAATGGCATCCGCTTTGGTTGCAAACTTATGGATAGCGTCAGCTTGACGTTGTTTATAATCTTCTGTTTGTTCTACCGCATAACCACCGGCTTGACTGGCATCGGCAGCACCTTCGACTTCGACGAATTTTGCCCCCAAGCTCATAACCTGCTCTTTTACTTCCGGTCTTGTGTCGAATACATCCACCACAGCACCCAGTCTCCTGGAAGTTGCTATGGCTTGCAAGCCGGCAACACCCGCTCCGATGATTAGCATTCTCGCCGGAGTAATTGTTCCGGCTGCTGTTGTGAGCATTGGAAAAAATCTGCTCATATGGCTTGCTGCAATCAGAACAGCTTTGTATCCCGATACGGTTGCTTGAGAAGACAGAACGTCCATACTTTGGGCTCTGGTAATTCGCGGAATAGTATCTAGGCTATATAGAGTTAGACCTTGGGATACCAATTTTGCAACCTTGTCTTTGTTATAAACCGGTTGAAACAGAGCCATTACAGATTGACCCTTTTTCAATTCTTTGGTAACCGATTCTGACGGAAAATGAATACAAGTTATTAAATCACTGCTTGCAAGAATATCTTTTCTGGATTCAATTTTTGCTCCGACAGCCTTGAACTGATCATCGGAATAATAAGATTTATCACCTGCACCCGATTCAATGGAAACTTCGATTCCAATTTTAGTAAGTGCTTCTACCGTATCAGGAGTAATGGATATTCTATTTTCAAATTCTTCTTCTTTAATTGCACCTAGTTTCATTTTTTTGCCTTTTTTCCATATTCAATTGATGGTAATTATATATTATTCTTGAAGTATTCTATTGTCTTTTTCAATCCATCTTCCAAAGCAACTTTGGGAGAAAAATTCAATTCTTTCTTGGCTAAAGTTAGATCAGGCTTTCTCCTGGTTGGATCATCGGATGGAAGATCATGATACACTATCTTGGAAGAAGAGCCTGTCATCTTGACGACTTTTTCCGCAAGCTCTTTTACTGTGAACTCTCCATCATTTCCCAGATTTACCGGACCGGTAAATCCGTCTTTGTTCATCATGGCAATGATTCCATCCACTAGGTCATCCGCAAAACAAAATGATCTTGTTTGTGAGCCATCTCCGTATATAGTAATATCATTTCCTTGTAGCGCTTGGACGATGAAATTGCTTACCACCCTTCCGTCATCTGCAAGCATCTTAGGTCCATAGGTGTTAAAAATACGAATGACACGAATGTCAACCTTATGATTTCTATGATAGTCAAAACAAAGAGTCTCTGCAACTCTCTTGCCTTCATCATAGCAAGAACGAATTCCTATGGGATTTACATTTCCCCAATAGGCTTCAGTTTGTGGATGCTCCAAAGGATTTCCATAACATTCGCTTGTAGAGGCTTGTAGTATTCTTGCTCCGACTCTTTTTGCAAGCCCAAGCATATTCATCATTCCTAAGACATTGGTCTTAATTGTTTTAATTGCATTGGATTGGTAGTGTACAGGTGAGGCAGGGCAAGCCATATTATAAATCTGATCCACTTCGAGCTTGATGGGATCGGTAATATCATGGCGAATCAGTTCGAAACGTGGATTGGAAAATAGATGTCCAATATTAACTTTGCGGCCGGTATGAAAGTTATCGAGACATATTACCTCATTTCCTTCATTCAGCAGTCTTTCGCAGAGATGGGAGCCAATAAAACCGGCTCCTCCGGTGATTAGGATTCTTTTACTCATGGTCTTAGGACATTTCAGAATCTTTCTGAATTCCGTCTACCAATTCTCTATTCATGTCTTCCAAGGGATTCCCATTTAGATCCAATCCTTTTGAAAGAAACCAATCAATCACTTCAGGAGTCAATTCTCCCGGAAACATTTGCTGAGTTTCCGGATTGGCAAAATCTCCGAATCCGCCGAATTCCCTCATTTGACCTTCTGTTGGATAAGTATGTACTTCTTGTCCACCATGTGCATGATGAATGGAACGAATGAGAAAATTATATATGGTTCCTATACTGATCAGAGACCAAGTGATTGCGATTAAATGTCCCAATATCATTACCGAGGGGGGGATAGAATCACCCGAATTGGGGTTATATCCCGTCAGATGATAGGCTAAAATTCCGGCATCAGTTTGCTGCACCTGATTGGAAAAGTCCGAAAGATCATAGATACTATAGAGTGAGATCGAAGTTCCTAAAAAAACCAGAATCAGAGAAGCAATCCTTTTTCCCAGAAATGCCGAAACTAATATTCCCACCGACCATGCGATTCCAATATTATACGTGAGATCACCGGCTTTGGAGTATTTCATTGTGATAAAGAATACAACAATTCCAAAAAGAATCAATGTTGTTTTGGTATTTTCTCCTTGGAATCCCTTATACAGAAGAATCCCTCCAATGAATGCCGTTCCCAAATAACCGGCTGAAACAATAAACAAAAAAGCTCCTTTTACATTGGGAGGAATGGCAATTGTCTCACCTGACTCATTGCCATGAATGACAATATTTTTAACGTCTCCCCCTGTAATCAGGGCGGCAACAGCATGGCAAATTTCATGCACCAATACCACAAATTCTTTGGTATAGGATAGTATGGGGTGATCCCAAAAAGAAATCAAGCTCAGAAGTATAGAAAGAAAAATAGTAAATTGGAGAGCTCTACCGGACATGCTTTTTTAACTATCGGAACTTTCTTCCTCCGAAACAAGTTCTAAACATACGAAAGTTGTATCATCTGTGAGTTCTTTTTCATGCCGAAATTGGTTCAGAGCCTTATTCAAAAGTTGAGGCAATTCATGTGAACGGGCGTTTAGATTTTTTTTCAAGAATTGAAAGAGTTCTTCCTCACCAAAAAGACGATCTGATTCTCCAAAAGTTTCGGTCACACCATCGGAATAGAGAATGAGTTTATCCCCCGGTTCCATAACCAATTCTTGAGTTGTATAATTGGTATTTAGAATTCCCAAAACTCTCTGCGTCTTACTATGAGTGATCAGGTTCCCATCACTACTGATTTGTATGATGCCCGGATGACCGGCATTGATGTATTCAAAATTTCCAGTTTTAAAATTCAGGTATCCTCCCAAAAGAGTCATGAATTCGTTTCCATCGTATTTTTCTTTCAAAAAGAGATTTACTGTCTCGAAGATTTCCTCCAAGCTTGTCTCTTCTGAAATTAAGTCTCTTACAATTGCTTTTATTGCTGTTACGATATATCCGGTGCCTAATCCATGACCGGAAACATCACCCAAGAAAAATGCGGCTTTATTCTGCCATAAAGAAACAAAATCAAAATAATCGCCACTGATTTCCACTGCAGGAATAGAAATATAACCAAAATTCAATCTTGGAGATGCGGGTTCATCAATTAGATTTAGAGTATGATCCAAAACTGAAGCAGTATGAAGTTTTCTAATAATTTTTTTCTTTTCGATTTCGTCAGCTAGCAGAGCATAATTGTCCAATAGCATGGAAGCAAGACGACTTACTTCTCGAATGTACCGCAATTCCCCGAGACTAAAATTCTGTTTATTGATTTTTTCACCTATAAGAAGAATCGCCTTATTTTGCTTTTCCAACTGAAGATCTTTGATAGGGAAGGCTATCTGAATTCCCATACCTGTCAAGTAGCTATGCAAATTTTCTCTGAAGCCTACACCATAAGCCAGATGTGATGTGACTGTTATCTCTTTGGATTCCATAAAAAATTTCCAAATGTCGGAGTCTTTGGAAATTCTTGTAAAATTAATATTTCTCATGTCACTTCCCATGAACTGGTCACTGGGGAGTAGGAGGAGAATTTTATTCACCTTTAGAGTTTCCATCATACTTTTATTGATGGATCCCACTACCATTTTCATCGCTATGGGAGAAGATATGAGATTTCCAATCATCTCCAAGCTTTTGGATAGATTTTCATTCCGCTTGAAACTATAATAGTTCACAAAGGATCGAATATACGACTTCAACTGGATAGAGTAAATGATTGTGATAAATAAGAAGAAATAATTGAAATAGTTTTCATTCTTAAATAAATTGAAAGGAGAATAAAAATTCAAGAAAGTAAGTAAAATTATGTAAGTTCCAACTATTAAAGTAACTTGGATAAATGTAATAATTGTTGGATTAAAAAAAATCTGAGCCGGTATCAAGCTGTATCTATAAGTTCCGTAAATGAAGCTAACAAGGAATATCAGGAATAGAAATAAAAAAATAACTCTGGGATACTCCATCAAGTATAGTGCATCAGAGCTTAATACAGAAAAAGGAATTAGTAAGAGAACAACCAGCGAAACAAGAAGACTTAACTTTCTTTTTAAAATAAAACTCTGTTGATCATATCGAAATATA
The DNA here is from genome assembly GCA_020831715.1 of Leptospira sp. GTDB lineage: Bacteria > Spirochaetota > Leptospiria > Leptospirales > Leptospiraceae. Next base: position 21,422 of record JAFIGA010000245.1, read on the forward strand.
TCATAAGCTATGGAAAGCATTGCTATGATGATAGATATAGAGGAGAAAACCAATCCTATAGTTCCGAGATTGGTCAAGACCGAGTAATTGTTTGTTTCAGTTTCGGCAATGAAACCCGCAAGACTTGCCAAGATTAATTGGGGAATAATCCACTTTGTCTGGATTTCTTTCCCTCGGAATCTAAACGAAAGATTGAATAGGCTAAAGCTTGTAAAATACAAAGAAAACATCAGGTAAAAATGATAGCTTTCAAAGGCAAGGAACAAAAAATTCGCAAGAATTATGCTCGAACTCGCTATGAAAAATAAGAATATATAAAGGTCTCTAATATAGTAAAAAAACCAAATTGCGACAACAAAAGCAATCAATGACATGAGGATATCCGAGAAAAAGTATCCTATGATTTTCATTTTTTTGATGTGCATGAAGAAGAATCTTCCTATTTGAAAATTTTCGTATTTATCGTAGATTCTCACCTCATGTTCCGCGAAACTAAATTTAGAATTTAAGTCTTTTGCAAATTCTATATCTTCGAGGGAAAGCTTTTGTCCCCAAAATTCTCTGTACTCAGGGTTAACATTTACAACCAAACCATTGGGGTTGTAATATACGGGGAGTCTAAATATATCTTTTTGGACTCCAATAAGTATTCCAATCACAACAATGAAGAAAAGTATAGTCGATCCCAATACGATTAGTATATCTTTCATTTAAGGTGCATCCTCATAAATTGGTTGCCCCTATAATCGAAAATTATTGGATAAGATTCTTTTTCCACGACATTTTTCCAGCCCATGGAAGCTAGAACTTGATTGGGATTTTTTTCCGATGAAACTCGAAACATAGCCCCCATATTCAGTATTTCTAATTTAAAATTGGGATGAATTTTTACAATTAAGTATCCATATTTATCCTTCCATTCAGATTTCTTAAAAGTCTGAACAATCATTTCTTTTATCTCGACAAAAGATTCGGTCTTCTTTTTTTTGATCCTCGAATACAGCAAACCTTGAATGTATGAATGAATGAGCCCGGCACTACGAGAAGGCCCACCCGCCGCCAAGGCTAGGAAATTCCATGCAGAATCGGATGTCTGGAAAAATTCAATGATCATGGTGGGTAAGTTATCGGTAATTTTTATTTCAACTCCGGGAATGACGGGAGGTGTGGTTTTTTGAAGAGTTCTTTGGATTCGCTTAGCCGATTCTTCTTCCAGTCTGTATTTCATGTTTTCCACAATCTGAGTGGAAAGATTTTGGTTGTGAATCACAAGGGCACATTGCCCACTTAAAAGATTTAATTGTTGTTTTGCTTCTTTATCGGGAATGGATGATACGGCAAGAAACCCAAAAACTTTTTCTCGCAGTATAAATGGAATTATGAAATCGGCTCGAAGAGCAACAAAATCCTGATTGATGTCAGGATTTTCGGAAGTTTCCGAAATATCTACACTTTCCTTTTTATCCAAAAGATATAGTATCAAATGATTCATGGAAGTATTGTTTTCTCTTGTGTGAATCTTTTTTTGTCTTCCTCGATTATAATTGTAAATATCAAATGTTCCGTCTTCAAGGAGGATTCCCAGTTTCCCCGATTCAGAGCCGGATATCTTTACCATATCAGGGAATACGGACTTAATCAAAGAATTTATATCAAATCTTTTGTAAGCAATTCTCGACACAGAAGGATCGTCTGCAAGGTATTCTGATAAAAATTTATGTTTGAGATAGTTCGCTAAAAAATCAAAACTTGGTAGTAAAAATAAAATAGCGACAGTTAATGTGAAAATCATTGCCACAACAGATCGAAACCCAATATTGCTTGGGATATAATGAATAGAGATAAAGTATATGAAAAATGATGCAACTAAGAAGGCAAGCCTTACCAGACTCATTATCAAAACTCTTTTGATAAAAAAACCGGAAGGAATGATAGCTTCTAGGAATTTACGAGAATTTTTTGGGGTTTTCATGTAGTGTAGTATGCATTTTCTTCTACATATTTTTCTGTTAAATCACATCCATAGAATGTTTTTTTATGACTACCTTGTCCCAATTTGCATAGGATATGAATTTCTTCATTGGTTTTCAGATATTCAGAAAGTTTGGTTTTAGTTGCTTGATCTGCGTTCTTAACAGGAAGATCACCAAAATATATTTCCAAGTCATCATAAGCTATCGGTTCATCGAAGACTTTACCGATAGCCATAACCAATCTCCCCCAGTTGGGATCTCCACCATAGATTGCTGTTTTCACTAGGGGTGAATTTATTATGGATTTACCAATTTTATTAGCCTGTAGGGAATCTCTTGCTTTATCTATTTCCAGAATTATGAGTTTAGTCGCACCTTCACCATCCCTTGCTATCATTTTGGATAGATCAGTGGATATTTCTAAAAGTATTTTCCGGAATTCATCCGATGGAAGACTCCCTGATAAACCATTCGTCATGACTACAACAGTATCCGATGTGGATGTATCCGAATCGATAGAAATACAATTGAAACTATCGTCCACTACAGACTTGAGATCAGCTTGAAGATCTCCTTCCGTGTGAAAATCCGATATAATATAAGCTAGCATTGTTGCCATATTTGGTTCAATCATTCCGGCACCCTTCGCAATTCCGTAGATCATACCTTCCTTGCCATTCCTTTGGATCATTCGTTTGGAAATTTTTTTGCGCGTATCAGTAGTCATGATCGCCTCAGCAACCTCTTCAAGATTCCCGGGACGAAGTTTGGATTGGGAGATCTCACAAGCATTCAAAATTTTATCTATTGGTAGAGGAACACCAATCACTCCGGTTGATGAGGGAAGGACTAGGCCGGGTTCTATGTTCAATGATTTTCCGATGGCTCTGCAGATAGCCCTTGAGTCTTCGACTCCCTTAGCTCCCGTCGCTACATTGGAATTCTTAGAGTTGATTACAATTGCCTGGAGTTTTCCATCTCTAATATGTTCTCGTCCTACAATGACCGGAGCTCCCGGATAGTTGTTTCTGGTAAAAACCGCCGCCGCTTGACAGACTACTTCTGAATAGATCAAGGCGAAGTCCGGCGTATCGTCTTTTATTCCTATATTGATTCCAAATGAATGAATTCCTTGTGGGTATTCCATCCTTCTAAGAAAATTAGAATGGTGAATTCTTGAAAAGAAAAAAATATTTCACTCCATCGAAATACGAAATATTGTTCCACCGGTCGGGTTGGGTAGGACTTGAATATCCCAATCATGAAGTTTACATATATGTTTAACTATGGAAAGTCCCAACCCGGTACCGCCTTCTTTTCTGGATCGATTCGAATCAACTCGATAGAATCTTTCAAATATTCTATCCACGTCCTGAGCCGGAATTCCCATACCTTCATCAATAAATTCTAGAATTTTATTTTGTCTATACACTATCTTAATTTTCTTACCATCGGGAGAATAGTTAGATGCATTAGAGACTAGATTGATAGTAAGATGTTCCATTAGCACTATGTCGGCTTTGATTAGTACATCTTTGGGGATGTCAATTTCCAGGGTTTGATTTTTTTTGTTTAAAATAGAAATCAGGGAAGCACAGATATTCTCAGTCGAATCGAGTAGATTGAATTCTTCCATAACGGCAAGACTGGATGGATTTTCGAGCTTGGAAATTGTCATCATATCCTCAATAATCCTTATCATCCGATCTGTGTTTCTTAAGATAGCATCCAAAAATTTCTTTTCTTGGCTCCCTTCTTTTACTCCCAGTTTGGATTCCAAAGTTTCCGCGAATCCTTTTATGGATGTAATTGGTGTTTTTAATTCATGAGAAGCATTTTGGAAGAATTGTTCTCTGATAATTTGATTTTGTTTATCTTCCGTTATATCTAGTACAACACCCAAATAGATATAAACATAATCATCGGATCTTAGGGGATAGATATGCACGTTCAGGAAATGATTCCCAATTGTTATCGTAGACTTTTTTTCAATTCTTTCTTGGATTGCTTCCAAGACCATGAATTTTACTTCAGGGTAAATATGGGCATCATCTAAACTCAAAGACTGTGAATTAGGTCGTATTAAGGAAGGATGGAGGCTTTGGTTTTGAAATAATATTTTTCGATTCAAATCTACTGCGAAAACTCCTTCTTTTAAATTCTGGAGTAGGGTATTGAATTTTTCTTTTTCCAGAGTGAGATCAATGAATTGGGTCTTGAGTCTTTTCGCCATACCATTGATGGACTCTGTCATTTTTGCCAATTCTCGAATCTCCGGTGTCAGAAGTTCTGTTCCAAAATCACCCGCATTGATTTCATCTGTTTTCTTCTCGACTTGTTTAAGTGGGAGGATTACTATCTGGGCAATTGAATAGGAAATATAGAAAGATCCAAACATTGCCACCATGAAATAAAATGAAAACAAAAGAATCCGTAAATCAGGGTTGATAATCGAATCTAGATATAAAACCCCAACAGCTGTAATCATTAAGAATAATAGAAAAGCCCAGTTGCTTAAAAGTAGGGTTGAGAAAAAGCTTCGCATTCAAAATTATGCTTCCCTAAATCGGTAGCCTATTCCTCTAATTGTTTCCAATTTTTCTTTTTCATCCAACAATTTATCGCGCAACCTTTTAATGTTCACATCTACAGTTCTATCTGTAACAAATACATCTTTACCCCAGATCCGATCCAATAGCTTGTCTCTGGAAAATGCGACGCCGGGATTCGACATGAAAAGATAAAGTATTTTATATTCAATCAATGTTAGTTCGATTTCGCTATCATTCACATAAACCTTGTGAGCGGTGGCATTTAGATGAATTTTTCCATGAGTAATACTAATCATTTTGTCCAATTCTTCTTGGAGATTGGCTCTTCGCAGAGCGGTTCTTACTCTAGCTGTTAGTTCACGAATGGAGAATGGTTTTTTAATATAATCATCTGCACCGAGTTCCAGACCCAGCACCACATCTGTTTCTCCGGTTTTTGCTGTAACCATAATTACAGGTATATGGGAATAGGCTTCTTTGATTTTTTTGCAAAGATCCATTCCTCCAATCCCGGGAAGCATGAGATCAAGTATAATTAGATTGGGTTGAAATCGTTCCACTTTGGAAAGAACCTCAAGACCGTTGTGGCAAGCATCAACTCGGTAGCCTTCACCTTCTAGATTCACTTTGATTAGATCAGCTATATCTTCTTCGTCGTCAACGACCAGAATTCTATAATTTGCTGCCTTTGTTTTGCTCACAATAGTTTACCTCTAGTATACTATTGCATACATTTTTGACAATAAAAATACGTAATTATTACAATTTAATTACTTTATGTTTCTTTGTAGTTCCCGGATAGCCTTCCGCTGGGAAATGGTTGTGTAGAATAAAAAGCCCGAAAACAGGGCAAATCCCAAAACATAAACCCATATCAGACTCACTAAACGAGCTTGTTCTTTTTCCACCGCCTGAATTTCTTCCAAATGGGAGATAAGAAAATAAAGTTTATCTATATCCGGATTGGTTTCTCTTGCCTTGGCTCGAATCTGTGTGATGAGCTCTTTCGCTTCTTCCTTCTTCAATTGAGCGATAATTGGAAAAGCTTTATCCAAACTCATCACCAGGAATTCTTCAGCCGATGGAACCTTTCGAGAATCTTGAGAGTAAAGAGCCGAAGAATTGAAAGCGGCAAACAAAATAAGGGACAAAACGAGAAGTAATCTATTTTTCATGAAATCCAAATTTATCTTTCCATTCATTTAAATAGGGATTCTTATGTGCGAAAAGAAAAATCCCACCAATGATAGCATACATACAAACTCCAACAGTGACAGTAAAAAGTAAAATGAAAAAGAGATTTTTATCAATCCATTCCTCAGAATAAGAATATCCCAGAACAATGATTGACATAAAAATACATCCGTAAAAACTCAATAGCCATTTAACTGAATTTACAGGGAGTAGATTCGCCAGCAAACGCATCTGAATCGCTTCCTCAGAATTGAATTGAAAAAAAGGTTTAGGATTCAGAATCTTTTTCATGAAACAACTCCTTCAATAATTCCTTACCCCTATGAAGGTAACTTTTTAGAGTATTCATCTTTAAATTCAACTTGTCCGCAATTTCTTTATAACTCAAGTCATCAAAATAATAAAGCATGATAGGTTTTTTGTATTGGTTGGGCAGATTGGATACTAGGTTGCGAATCTTGGCTTGGATTTCCTCTCTTAAAAGAGCGCTCTCGTGACTTGCGGTTAACTTGAAAGCCTTCCATTTCTGCAATGTTGAAAGGGAAAAAGAGTCAAATCGGTTGTGGTCATCAATGCTGATAGCCTTTTGAGCCTTGCTATTGCGAGTCAACTTATTGCGCGCTATTTGGTAAATCCAAGTGGAAAGCTGAGACTCTCCTCGAAACTGAGAAAGGGATTGGTATATTTGAATGAATACATCTTGAACGAAATCCTCTCTTTCGTCGGGATCATTGATAAACTTATGACCCAAAGAATCTACCATATTATGGTATTTTTTCATTATAACGCCAAAAGCAAGAGGATCTTCCTTTAATACTCTTTGTATCAATTCCCAATCTTCGGAGTTGCATACAACATCCGAAACTAATCTTCCATCTTGTAGTAGGTCAATAGACCGAGTCCAATCGCGAATGGTACTAACCCTCCCAAAAGTGCCAGAGTTCTCCCCAACACCATTATAAATACTATTGAAATCGATAAACCTGTGAATGTCAACAAAAGACCAAGAAAAAAAGAATAGGTTCGCAGGTCAAATTTTTCAGGTTTATATAGGTTATTGCGTATCAGCTCAATTCTTTGTTTATGCCACCAATAGAACAAAAAGAAGAGTAGGGTGGTTCCAAACACAATCCCAAAAATGGGAACAAGATATAATATAGTTTTATAGCTATTCTCTGTGCAACTGCAATCCATTTACTTTATCTCATTCAATATTATTTTTGATGAGTATGCTCTGAGTAATTCAATCCCATTGGCAATATTGCATGAATGGATTCTGAGACCCAGAATACTCTTTTCTCCGGAACTGCTTGGTTTCTTCCAGCCTTTTAGATTCCCTAGAAATGCATATATTTGATTATTAATAATTATGTCAAAAGACACTTTGGAACCGGGGGGATATTTATCCGATATGTCCTTACCTGAAAAGAATATTCCTATTCCTCTCCCGTCTTGGCTCAGATCTCGGATAGTCTCTTTTCCGGCTACTTGCTCCCATTCCTTCACATAGGCAAGCTCTAAATTAAAAATAAAATCTTCGGCAGATGATTCGAGAAAACTAATCACAGCCGGCATTCCATTCGGAGAGTCGATTTCATCCGCAAGAAAATCATTTCCAAGATTGGGCATATTGGAAGTTATTTCAACATAACCTAAGATAACGTTGGATGTTGTAAAAAGAGGTACGATCAATACGGATTTTATATTGTTCAATAAGAGATTCCCAAGCATAGAATCAATCTCTCTAGGTTGCATCTTAGTATCCGGTTTAAAAAAAGATTTATCGGTATAGAATATTTTTCTATGAGCATCCCTCAAAAAATAAGAAGTCTTCAATTGGGATAGATGTTCCAACAATGGGCTGGTTGCGGCATAAAAAAAGCCAACATTTACTTTTTTAATGAAATAATTATTTTGTATCAGCGTATTTTCTATATGGCTTTGAAAACTATTGATGGTCTGTGTGATGATGGATGTTTTACCATAAAGAGAAAGGATAGTGGCAATATCAACGGTTTCTGCCAATTGAATCTTTTCTACGGAAATATTTTTTATTGGAGCGCGAGGCGCAGATCTTTCCAAAGGTTCGATATGAATTTCAATTACATCAAATAAATCATTTTGAAAAGGATTTACTTGTTTAATCAATAGCTCCACTTTGTTTTCTTTTAAGATAGCTATTAGCTTATCAGGCTTTCCCATTTGTTCTTGCAAGGGAGTAAGATTGATATTAGTGGATAGGTTTAGACCTTTTTCAACCTTAGCTCCTTCAATGATATATTTGAATTCTGTTCCCGGAAGAGTAACCGGAATGCCTTGCAATTTATTTAGAACGCCCAGTAAAGTTTTGGGATCGGTTAACCTATACTTTTTCATATTTCTAATCTATTTTTCATACTACCCAAAAAAAAGAAACTAGTTTTCTATGTAAAAAGGTATATAGTTTGGAATTGTCAAGAATTCAAGAGTTTGAAGAATTTTTTCCCGATCCTCGCCATTGGGATGAAGACTTAGTCGCAGTCGGTGGGGATTTCTCACCGGATAGGATGTTCTATGCTTACACTCATGGAATCTTTCCTTGGAGTGAAGATCCTATCCGTTGGTTCTGTTTGGAACCAAGAGCCATCTTTGATTTAGAAAGAGTTCATTTCTCAAGAACGGTAAAACGAAAAGTGCGAAAAGAACTATACACAATATCGATAAATCAATGTTTTACGGAAGTGATGAAATCATGTTCTCATAGACCCATGGAGAGCACCTGGATTACGGAAGGATTCTTGAAGGGCTACACTCATTTCCATGATTTGGGCTATGCACATAGCGTGGAAGCTTGGAATCAAAATGGTGAATTGGTGGGTGGGGTCTATGGAGTTGCTATAGGAAAGTTTTTTGCCGGGGAATCCATGTTTTCTTTCGAATCCGATGCAGGAAAAATTTGCCTCTATCATTTATTCGAGGAACTAAAAGCGCATGGCTTTCAATTATTTGACACGCAGCAATTGAATCATGTAACTTGGGATCTTGGTGCCTACGAAATCCCTAAAGATGTTTATTTGGATCGACTAGCCGAGGCAGTTAAAGATCCCAAGCCCTGGGTTATTTCACCTCGATTCTTGAAAATTCATCCAACTCAATCTTCCACGAGTCCATAAGTAGATTCAATTCCTCTCTGAATTTACCTGAGGGTAGTTGGTCTTCATCATCGATTTCATATAATTCTAAGGTGTCATTGCCCCGAATACTTTCCCATATTTTAGTATCAATTCGGATACGTAAAACTTCGAATTCTTGAATTTCGGTTTCTGGATTGGGTGCGTTCTTAACATAGAATGGCTTAACGAGACTAACTCGAAGGGTCTTCAGTCCTTTCGGATTACCATAGTAAAATAATCGATAGGATTTGGTTGCTAAATCCAATAGAGTCATAGGTTTATAATTCTTGGAGTCTGAAAAAGTCAAAGCAGAAGATCCCCCATATTCAACATAAAGAGATTGATCTATATTATCCCATTTACTCTCTTTGTAGGAATGATGAAAGGCGATCTTTGCTAACTCAGTTGTTGAAGCTTGGCTTAGACTTTCTGTATGAGATGTCCATTGATTGAATTGTTTTTGTTGATTTGGTGAACAATTGTTCAGGCTGATTAGAAGAATGGAGCTAATAATTGTGAGTTTCAATTTAGAATGATTCTGCATCTTACTTTCCAATAGAATATTTTTCCAATTCTTTTTCAATTTGTCCGGTTATTGTATAGTAAAACATGATCCAATCACCGGCAAAGGACTTTAATGGGTATTTGAAGGTTGCCGGTCGATTTTTTTCAACAAGGAAATGTCCAATCCATGCGAATGCATATCCTGAAACCAAGCCACCTAGCAAAAACCAGGGATTTCGGAAATAAATTGCCAATCCTATGGACAAAAGTCCCAACAGAGAACCAATAAAATGCAATCTTCTATTGAATGGATGAGAGTGTTCAGATAGATAGAATGACCAAAATTCTTTCATGTTTTTATATTCCATTTTTTTTTGCACCTCAATCAATTTTACAATATTTATGTGTTAATCAAGCTTTTTTTTTCGTCATATCAATCATAGAAATGTTAAGGTAAAGGGGCTTAGATGAAACCTAAAAATTTAAAACCAAACGATGTAGACAAACTTTTTGAGACACTCAAGAAATCAGGGGACGATGCAGTGGGAAGCTTTCTCATCAAGGGTCATAGAATACAGATATCGAAACACAATCTGACTGGTGCAGAAAGAGTGAAGCTTTTGTATAGAAAGAGACGTGAGAATGGACTATGTATTGTATGTGGAACCAAAGTTACAAAAAAGAATCCTAAGTCAGGAAAGCTTTATAGACTTTGTGAACACCATCGTGGAGAAATTGACAAAAAAGCATCGTGATATCACAATATTTGCGATGCAAAAAATTAGAAACCCCTTCAGAAATGTAGGGGCTTCTTTTTTTTCTCGAGTAACACCACAGATTCCAAATGCGGAGTATGGGGGTAGGGATCGGTAATAAGCGCATCAATGGGTTGGTATTCCTTCCCCAATTCATTCATTATCTCATCCCATTGCTTTCTAGGATTGCATGACACATAGGCGATTCTCTGAATTCCCGATTCCATAATCCACTCCAATACCATGGAGCCTGCTCCATTTCGTGGAGGATCCAATACCAGGAATGAATCTTCAGTTTTTATCCCTGTTTTCTGAAAACCTTCCAAGAACTTAGGCAATTGTTTCCTTTGAAATAAATCCACTTGTTCAAAAAGTACATTCTTGCTTGGATATTTTTCGCTAACCAGCTTCATCGCGGTTTCTACACTGGGTTTGAAAGAATCCCAACCCATAATAGTTTCCACTTTTTCCCCAAATAAAATGGAAAAAAAGCCGGATCCACAAAACAGATCTAAAAAGTTCTTCGCTCCTGAATCATCTAACCAGTTTTCAATGGCTTCCAAAATTGGTTCAAATTGTTTTGGATTCGGCTGAAAGAAAGAGTCAAAAGGAACCAAAAATCGATTGGATCGAATCAGTTCTTCGTAGGAAGAATTCCCTCTCACAATCCGATACTCTCCGGCGGCAGAAACTTCCGATGGTCGGGGATTGTAGCAGAATATAATATGCTTTGCTGTGGAATTTAGAAGCAACCATGCTTCCAATTCTTTCTCATCCGAAGATTCTCGCTTACCTTTATCGAATGTAAATATCGACATGGAATCGTCTGTGTTCACCGCCTTTCGTAAGGTCACATATTTCAAAGTGCCTTGTTCGGATTTTCTGTCCAGGGGCAAATCCGGATTTTCTTGAATATAGCCACGAATGATCTTCCATTCTTGATTCGCCCAATCCGATTGGATGAGACATTTTTCAATATCTACAATTTTACGAAAATTGCCGGCTTCTCGAAGTCCGAAGCCATGAGGAAAAATGGAAAAATCCATGCGGTTTCTATAATGATAGGAATCAGCCGCCGGGACAGTTTTCACATCAATATCCCATATTTCTTTATAATTTCTTACCAATCGATCTGTCTGGAGTGCAAATTGTTCAGCATAGGGAATATGTTGTCCACTGCAACCTCCACAGGATGCAAAATAAGGACAAGCTACAGAGGAGTGATCTGTGTTGATGGTGATGGATTCAATTTTTTCCCATCTTCTTTTCCCGCGACCAAAAAAACGGAAGGTCACTATGTCACCCGGTTTGGTATAGCGAAAGGAATGAACTTTCCCATTCACTATAGTTTTACCGGATAGGTCTTCACCTAGTTTGGTGATCTCGGCTATGATGGGTGGTTTGTCCGTGGTTTCCATAAAATTAAAACAGTATCACCAGAATTGTGGAAGGGACAGATGAGTCAAATATTTGTCATTTTAGAAATTTAGGAGATCTGAAATGGAATCCTTTGTTCGTCTAAAGAATAGAATTCAAAAAATGAAAAATAAGCTTATTCTGGAAAAAATTAAAAATCTGGGAAACCAGCCCGGTTGCTATTTATGGAAAGATGCCAAGGGAGATGTTATCTATGTGGGCAAGGCTATTCGACTTGCGAGTAGAGTTCGAAGCTACCTTAATCCTAATGTTAAAGATACCAAGACACGTTTTTTACAAGTGGAAATTCATGATTTGGATTGGTTTGCCACAACCACAGAAGTAGAAGCTCTGATTCTTGAATCCACGTTAATCAAAAAATACAATCCGAAATACAATGTTCGCCTTAAAGACGACAAGCGCTATCCTTACATCTGTGTCTCCACTTCGGAAGACTATCCCATGGTATTTCTTTCCCGAAATCCCAAGCTCAATGGAGATAGGTATTTTGGTCCTTATACGGATTCCCGAGCGGCAAGGGATGCACTCCAGATCATCCACAAAATTTTCCCTGTCCGTAAAACAAAATTAAAACTACCACTGGCAAAACCTCAAAGAGCTTGTTTGAATTTTCATATGAATCGTTGCCTGGGTCCTTGCCAAGGGAATGTTCCTGTCGAAGACTATAAGACTATGATTGATCAGGTTTTGCAATTTCTAGATGGCAAGAAAGAAGTTCTAGTGGATAATCTCCGATCCAGAATGAACCATTATTCGGAAACATTTAACTATGAGATAGCCGCCCATTACCGCGATATCATAGAACGTGTAGTCAAGGTTAGAGAGAGGCAAACCGTAGTAAGTGTGGAAGGTGGGGATGAAGATATAGTATCATTTGCCAAGAGAGACAATGAAGGGCAAGTTGTACTTTTGGAAGTTCGATCGGGTAGATTGGAAAATAAAAAAACCTTCCCCTTGACAGGGCTAACCGATTCGACGAACCAAGAATTATTGGAATCCTTCCTTCGAGATTACTATTTGAACGCAAGATTCATTCCAAAAACCATCTATGTTCCGGAGATTGTCAAGTCCGGTCTGGATGCTCTTCTATCTCATATTCAAAATCAATTTGGATTTCGCCCCAAAATTCGAAATCCATTGCAAGGTAAAAAGAAAGCCCTTCTTAGATTAGCAGAAAGAAATGCAGAACTCGCTCTATCAGAAAGAATCCTTGCAACCAAATTAAAAGATCAAACTCTTGCCTTGAATGAACTAAAAGAAAATTTGAAATTGTCTGATCTACCAAGGGTAATCGAGTGCTATGATATCAGTCATATCCAAGGTTTTGAACCGGTTGCGAGTGGAGTTATGTTTGTAGATGGTAAGCCATATAAGGCGGGTTACCGCCATTATAAGATGAGGGGATATACCGGTATCAACGATCCCGGTATGATGCACGAGGTTGTGGGACGTAGGCTACAACGCCTTCTCAATGAAGATGAAGCACTTCCTGATCTAATTGTGATAGATGGGGGTCCGACTCAATTGAACAAGGCAAGTGAGGTTGCGGTTGCCTTAGAGATTCACAATCTACCCATGATCGGACTTGCCAAAAAACGTGAAGAGATTTACTTCCCCGGTGAAAAAGAGCCCTATACCTTTCCGATCAACTCACCATCCATGAGACTGCTTCGCCAACTCAGAGACGAGGCACATCGTTTTGGTGTAACATATCATAGACTCAGAAGAAACAAAGCCGAATTGAAATTGGCTCTCGATGAAATCCCCGACATTGGTGAAAAACGAAGAAAAGCAATCTTAAAACACTTTCAAGGCAAGAAGAAAATTTCCCAGACGACGATCGAAGAACTCTGTCAGGTGGATGGAATAGGGGAGTCCACGGCAAGAAAAATCTGGGAAGCATTGAATACATCCAAAATCTCCGTTTTATAGTTTAATCACCACAGAGTTTGGGAGAGGTAAGATTTCAGGGGAGCTTGCTCGTTGGGATGTGCAAGCTAGGGGGTTTTGACTTCGGCTTCGCCTGTCAAAATAGGAGTGATTGCTTCAGTAATCAGTTGAATTTAGTTCCCGCAGAACTCGGAGAAAGGCGCAGATGGAAGAGGGTGGAGAAAAGAAGTAACAAGATATTTGGTCGCCAGGTAAGGTCGCTCCCACTTTTTCCCGTCAGATTGCCTACTCGGGTGTGCAAAGAGCCGGGATAAAGTGTGAGCTGCTTTTGGTTTTTGTGATATAGGTAATTATCTTTTTGCTTGGAAAATATAAATTAGCTTTAATCATAAAAGTAACATTTCTAAATCTAAATCCATGAACCTGTTGGCAAGGAACGTAAGTGACGATGGCATCATGTTATTCGCTGGCTTCAAAACGGCAGCGAATATCCTTGTTACTCTTTTTTTTCCGCTAAATCCATCGATGGAGCAAAAAATTCACAATGATGTATAGCATTTGATACTCAGTGAACTCGGTGCCTCTGCCTGCCCAGCACTACATTGCAAAGCAATTGGTGCAGTGGTTTGTTAACTTTCCCCCTTGCGAACGTATGTGAGCACCCCAATGCCGACAATTCCCAAGGAGGAGGCACCCCACAGTTGCTTGCAACTCCCCTGAAATTCTTATTATCTTCATAGACATTTTAAAGGAACTATAAATATCCTTTCAAAAATCTTTCCTTTCCGGATAGATCCTTAACTACTTCAGTTTTCCAGCCTAGGTTTTCTGCGATTTTTACAAGATCATCCATCTTGAGAGGATTGGTTTCCATCCAGAGATAGCCTGTTTCAATAAGATGTGCTTTTGCTTGCATGAGTAGTCGCATATGAAATGCATCAAAGTCTTCCACTACCAGAGCCAATCTTGGTTCTTTTAATACTTCAGGACTGAGTGAAGATTCTTCCTCCTTTAGCACATAAGGTGGATTCGATAGAATCAAATCATATTTTTCCTCTTCAGGTAGGGAAGACAGCAAATCAGACTCTATAAATTTGGATTCTTCCAAGATTTCATCACGATTGTGCTTTGTGAATAGTTTGCTCGCATTGATTCTGGTTATATCTAAAGCATCATTGGAAACATCAACGAAATGTATCTGAGTCTTGGAAGATTTATTTTCCAGAGCAAAACTAATCCCAATACAGCCGGAGCCGCAGCAGAGATCCAAAACCTTGATATGTTCTTTTCCGATTTCATCTGAGCTTTCCGGGGAACTGAATTTTTCTTGGGATGGAAGATTTTTCAGTGCATAGTCAACCAATTCTTCGGTTTCCGGTCTGGGAATGAGTACCCTTTCATCAACAGTAAAATCGTAACCAAAGAAATTCTTAGTAGCCAATAGGTAGGCTGTTGGTGTAAATTCGGCTCTTTTTTTTATGAGGCTTCTGTATTCTTCTCTTTGTTTTTCTCCCAACTCCATGTCGAATTTCGTATAAAGTTGAATCCTGGAGAACTTCAAAATATGGGAAATGAGAAGTTCAGCTTCGAGCCGGGGTGAGGGAATGCCTTTTTTGGTAAGAAATTCGGTGGATTTCTGAATATAGTAGAGGAGTGAATGATTTTCAGGTTGAGTCACAATAGTAAGGTTAAATTATAAAAATTTATGCTTGCATAATTCCAATGAAATGCAAAAATTCTTGCCCCCGACAGGCCTCGAACCTGTGCGCATAGTTTAGGAAACTAATGCTCTATCCACCTGAGCTACGGGAGCTTAGTTTTTTCTCTTCTGATTTACGATTCTTTGGAAGTCGTTGATATTGTGAATAATTATTTTGTCCGGATAGAGGTCGATCTTTCCATTTTTCACATATTGATTCAAGACTTTCTGAACTTCGCCGACAGGCTGAGCACACCAATTGGCAATGTCTTCTACTGTGGATTGTAGAATAATTTCATGGAAGCTATCACTGGGATGATTCTTTTCATGGAGCATGAGAAATACATCGGCAATTTTACCCAAAATATCATCCATGAGAAGGATCATGAGCCTACGTTTGGCATCATAGATTCGTATGGAAAATATATTCAAGAGCTTCATAGCAAGAGCAGGGTTCTTGGTCATTAGCATTTCGAAGTTAGCTCTATTAAAATTGAGTGCCTTGACTTCATTGACAGCGATTGCCGTTGCTGACCTGGGTTGCTCTTCGAGTATAGCCATCTCACCCAAAATATCACCCGACTCCAAAACATCCAAAGTCTTAATAGAGGACCCGACCGTTTTAGTAATCTTTACTTTGCCTTCTTTAATCAAATAGAAATCATTTCCAGGCTCAAATTCACAAAATAAAATTTCATTGGGTTGGAAAACCTTCCCGAATTTATCGAACATGGCTTCCAGCATTTGGTCGTTCATTTAGCCCAACTCCTTGAGTTTGTTTTTAGCAGTGGAGGTCATTGAATCATCTGCAGGTGGAAGCATAGTTACCTTGGAATAGAGAGCCTTCGCTTTCCCCTTATCTCCCATACCTTCAGCCGATACGGCTAAATGAAATATCGCTTCTTTTAGAAAAGTTCCTTTCGGGAAGTTTTTCACATAACCGCTTAATGTGGCAAATGCTTTGTCAAATTCATTTTTCTTATAATGTATAACGCCAAGTTGGTAATTAGCCTTTTCAATTGCCTTTTCATCATCTTGGGTTGTACTGTCTTCTCTTGTCACCAAGGATTTTAGAATGGTTTCTGCTTCACCATATTTTTCAGCATTGATTAGGGTTGTTGCCTTTTGAGATTGACCGGGAATGGAGTTTGGATCAGCGGGAGCTGCTTCTTGTTTGGTTTCGGAAGCCGGAGTTTTTAACATCTCTTGCAATTTGGTTCTTGCACCACCTGCTTCTGCTTTGTATTCCAACGGGGGTATATTGATGGGGAAGGGTGAATTCTTACTAGCTGAGTCCAATAGGTCTTTCGCCCTGGAAGCGTAGGTTCCTTGTGGATAATGTTCTAGATATTTTCCAAAGGCATAGGCTGCATGGTCATAGTTTCCATTTTTATAGAAAACTTCTGCTACATTCATCAACTCGAATGCTGCATTTTTAACTTCACCTTCACCCAAAATCTCACGGAGCTGTCTGTGAACTTGACGCAATTGACTGGAGAACACCTTCAACATCTTAATAATTAAATGTGTTTTATTCGATACAAATCGTTCGAATTCTCCAACCTTAAATACTAATATTGTAGCATCACCCAAGACTTGAGCGGTCTCTTCTCTGGGATATTTACCCAGGGCAGATTTAACCCCAAAAAATTCTCCCAATCTAACATCTTCTTTTAATTCATTGCCATTCACAGATGTGAATGTAAGTATCACTCTCCCTTTTTGGAGTACATAGATATCTTCCGCTTTATCTTTTTCAAAGTAGATTATAGAGCCGTTTTTATAGTTTCTTACGATCGGACCAGCCAATTCATTCCCTCATTGTCTATTTATTCTATGATCGGCAAAAATGCCAAATCCTTTTTATATCCTAAGGCAATCCGTATGCTTTTTAGTAATTTTTTCGGACTTCCAACTACTAATTTAAGATTTTGATCGGATAAACTCACTTTTTCCAATTTTTCCCCTAAATCTTCGACTAAACCTTCCAATCTATGATCAGCAAGAACAATTCGACCCTCTTTACTGAGAACTACAATATCCTCCGATCGAGCTTGGATGAGGTTTTCGTATGGATCTTCATGATTTTTTTTCAAAATCAATAGATCTGCAGATTTCCCTTTTTCTATGGAACCTAAAATTTTGTCGAGTTTGAGTGCCTTAGCCGGATTTTCTGTAACCATTTTGAAAATTTCTTGAGAACTTAGTGTATAACCAAATTTTTCTTGAAACAACTTCTTCGCAGCTTTCATCTCGCCAAATAAATCACCGGAACCGCATAGGCTCAGATCCGTTCCCAAAGATACAGGAATCTTTGCTTCTAGAAATCCGGCTATAGGGGGGATTTCTCTAAATAAGTTCCAATTTGAGTTTGGGCACCAAACCATATTAGCCTTAGAGGAAATAATTTTTTGAATTTCTTTTTTTCCAAATGGGACTCCATGAACAAGAACAGAATTTTCACCTAGCGCACCCAATTTTTCCAGTAGTCGCAAAGAATCTTTGGATTCTTCATCGATACCTTCTCCAATATGTGTAACATAGGGTATATTTTTTTTAACAGCATTTGCATATTCAAGAGCCGGTCCATCTCCCCATCCCAATGAATAGGTTCCTATGCTATGAGATAGTGAGTAATCCTTTAAAATTCGAATCGGCATAGAATCGCGATAGGAATTGGCAACAAAATGAGGAATATGATCCATCACAGTTGTTGTCCCACCAAAAAGATTCTTGTAGGATCCAAGTTCATAAAGTTCTCGGATATCCAATGTTTGTCTCTCGGAAAAAATCAAAGATGATTTGAGAGTGTTGTCCCAGGACAACCAGCTTAAATAAGGACTGTTAGTTAAGACAGAAGGAGAGTAAGAACCAATCAAATGATCGTGAGCATTGATCAGAGCAGGATAAACGTAAAGATCTTCTCCGGATAGAACAGGACAATGGGAAGCGGATTCTGATTTATCTGTGGATTCGATTTTTCCGTTTTTTATAATAATATTTCCGGTATCCAATCCCTTGGATGAAACAATATTCGCATTTTGTATTTCCCATTCCATTAGTCATTTCCTTCTTTATAGTATATAGGGCAGTGGGTCTACAGGTCTATCCTGAAGGGATAGTTGGAAGTAGAGGCCATTTTTTTTTTCAGTCAATCCGATTTTTTGCCCCGGAGAAATATTCTGCCCTTCGTTCACAAGTATCTTTCCAATATTTCCATAGACAGAATAATATCCACCGAAGTGTTCCAAAACAATATAATTTCCATAACCATCCATATAATCAATTGTGACAACCTTCCCACCACGAGACGCCATCACGCCAATAGGAACGGATGTTTTTCTGAATGATACTCCTTTGTGAGGCGCATAACTTAGACCGGAAAATTTTCTATCAATTGAAACTCTTTTTTCCAGGGGAAATTGAAAATAGGCTTTTACCTGAGAAGCCGGGGCATTGGGAGAACTGTATTTTGTTGGGATTTTGAGAATTTCTCCCGTATAAAGCGAAGGGTTCTTTTTTTTATCCGGATTCAAACTGTACAATTCGTTAATCGTAACTTTAAACTTTCGTGCAACTTGATAGAGGGAGTCGCCCTTGCTAACTTTATAGGATTTCCAAGAGGCGATCTCGGAATACAATGGTAAGTTGCAAATTATAAATATAGCAATTAATATGAATCTATAGCTTCCCAATTGTAAATTCGTCCTACATCATTATTTTCGGAAATCTATCAGCCCATATATAGAAAGAGCCTCGCTTTTTTCGGGAATTCCTCAAAAAGAAAGGCTCGCAAACCCTGCCTTACTCTTAACTACCAATAAAAACCGGCAGTGTAAGCAGGGATGAAATCTTATGGATTCAAAAGAAAATCTTCTAGTCTTCTTCTTGCTGAACCTTGTATTTTTTCATCAACTCATCTGCAACGTTTCTTGGAACAGGAGAATACTTGGCAAATTCCATCGAGAATTCTGCCTTACCTTGTGTAGATGAACGAAGGTTTGTAGAATAACCAAACATTTCTGAAAGTGGAACTTCCGCTTCTACACGGCAGTAGTTGTCTTCTTCTGTTGTATTCACAATCATACCGCGTCTTTGGTTTAGAGAGGCTAGGATTGCTCCTTGGAATTCTGAAGGACCTTCCACATCCACTTTCATAATCGGCTCTAGGATCTGAGGACTTGCTTTTTGGAAACCTTGTCTAAAACCATAACGTGCACCGATTTGGAATGCCATATCGGAGGAGTCAACATCGTGATAAGACCCGTCATTGATAGTCGCTCGAACTCCAATCACAGGGAATCCAATCAGACTTCCTCTTGGCAAGCAGGATCTAAATCCTTTATCACAGGATCCGATGTATTCTCTAGGAATAGATCCACCTACGATTTTATCAACGAATTCATAATCTACATTTTCTTCGAGAGGAATGGGCTCCAAGAACCCTGCAACTCTAGAGAATTGTCCCTGACCACCGGTCTGCTTCTTGTGAGTATAATCGAAGTCAGCTCTTTGTGTAATTGTTTCACGATATGCTACCTGAGGTGCACCGGTTACTAGATCCACTCCGTATTCTCTTTTCATCCTTTCGATATAAACTTCCAAGTGAAGTTCTCCCATCCCTTTGATGATGGTCTGACCGGATTCTTTATCTACTTCAGTTTGGAAGGTTGGATCTTCTTTGGTAAAACGATTTAGAGCTTTTGCAAGATTGGCAAGTTGCTTGGATTCTTTACACTCAATAGTAAGTGAGATTACAGGATTCGGAACAAACATAGATTC
>JAFIGA010000253.1 GCA_020831715.1 Leptospira sp.
CATCAATGGCAAGAAGACAACCATTGAACTTGGATTCATCGAGACCTTCACAAGCAAAACGAAGAGTTGCATGAGTGCATATAAGCAATGTTTCCTTGCTATTCAAAAAATTGTGAAAAGATTTGACCTTGCTTGTACTCCCATCGCTACCCGGAGTACAGAGATTGTATTCATCTTTGGGTTCCCAATTCGTGAAGAATCCATGGGAGACAAGGTCGGTCTTTGCGAAGGAACTGCCAATGGATCTCTCGGGAACGGCAACGATGACTTTCTTCAATCCTTGGTTGTGTAGCTTGTCCAGTCCCAAGAACATCAATGCTCTCGACTTACCCCGATGCAGGTGGTGCTTTCAATAGCAGATACTGTGCATTCCTTGCTTCATAGGCTCGGATCTGCATATCTCTCATCCCTAGATGATTGATCTTCGTACTCTGCTTGGTTCTCTGGTAGTTGACTTCGATTGTATTTGGCATGATTAATTTTCCCTATCACTGGCAGTTGTAAAGTAATACTTTACAACTGAAATTTTTTCATCCACCTTTTAACAATAAGGGTTGTGATTCCGGGCATACCCCAACTTGGTGAAGCGAGATTATGATTAATGTCATATTCTTTGATTGCTTCTGTTTCAGTCCTATTTTTTTCCATAATACCACTATTCCATAGTTTTAGAAAAATAGTCTTTATATAGTCTAATTATTTCATTTCTATGTTGCTGGCACAATATCCAATTCCATGTATCATTTTTAAAGATTAAAGCAGATTTCAATGAATCCAATCTTTTCTTTTCCAAAAATGATGTGCGTTTTTCTGCAAAACTTTTATTGGAATACTCAGAGTTCATGCCAACTGCCAATAAAACCAAATTACCAAAGTCATCGAGACGATTCTTTTTTTCTATATCAGAAATAGTTTCGTTCTCATCCCAAAGTATGTTTTCATCATATTCCCTCCTATTTTGTGGCGAAATATGCTCCACAGAATTTTTCTTAGTCATTCGGTAATTTTTCCAATCGTCTCCCTTTTCATTTGCTTTTAAATACCAAAGTATAAAGTCTGTTTTGTAAAACCAATAACTCCAAAAAGCAGTGCCGCTCGATGTGCTTAGTGCCTTTATATCGGGGTTAAACTCTAATAATTCATTATTAATAAAATTCCAGCTCCTTAAGCTCAGTTCCTCTGATTGTTCAGAACAAAACATAAGGTTTTCGAGTTTTAATAGATAATAGTAAAGATTCTCAGCATTGTCTTCTTCCAAGGTTTTGTTTAAAAACGGAGTAAGCCAGTATAAAGTAGTTATCTGTTGAGAGTGATAGAGCATACTTTGCAACAGAGCGAAACCTTCGTTGCTGAGTGGCTCTTTTCGTTGCAATACTTTTTTATTCTGATACAATCTTTTTATTAGATGAATTTCCTGATTAGCTTCTCTTTCAATCCATTTAATAACATGCTTATCGAAATTTATCCGAAGTTTGAAAAGTAATTCGATAAATTCTTTTACATTGGTTTCGTTAAGATAATTAGGGTAAAAATGGTTTTCAAATGATTCAATTAATTTCTTTTCGTTAACTTCAGGTATCTTACTTTCTGTAAAACCTTTGTATTTATTCTTAAAGATAAAAATTCTCAAAGTGTGTTGTAAAAACATCGGGAAACTAATAATGCTTCTTACTTTTCCCGAATCGTATTCGTATTCTCCATTATCATCTTTTAAATCATATTTACTCAATTCGAGTATTTCGCTCAAATGCTTATCTTCGTAGTCCTTTGTTGATATTGAAATACGATTTACTATATCTGAGGGCAATCCTATTTCAATATCTTCTTCTGTTTCCTTTTTTGTTATCTCACCCCATTTAAATCCGCATACATCTTTGATGTTCTTTTCAATATAGTTGTCCATAATGGAACAAGCTTCCCAAATCTGAGCATATTTTCTTCTTTCATCATTGGGTAGGTATTGAATCAGTTTTGACTTTATTATTTCGTGGTTCTGAAGTTGCACACCTCTATTGTTTAAAACCTCAAAAAGTCTGTTTTCATCAATTCCATCAGGCATTTCTGTTTCAATAAATGCGACTTTTTCAAAAATAAACTTTGTTAGTTTTTCCTTAAAGTCTATGGTGTTACCTCTTTCTGGGGCATTTAAAAATGTTTGAATAGTTTTTTGTGCTTGGGTTATCCCTTCAAGTTGCAATTTTTCTTCTTTTGAAAGTAGATAATAGGCAGAGGGGTTTGTAAAGTATTGATTAGCAAAATCTCTGATGGCAAAAGAAAGACGGTTAACATACTTCTTTTTAATATGAGCATAGGCAAATGCTTCCAACTCATTTTTCAACTCATAACTTAGTAGCCAAAGTGTTGTAAATCGTTGTTGTCCGTCTATTAAATCATATTTACTCTGATTACTAATAATCATAGTACCACCCAAAAAATAGTAATTATCGGGTGTTTTTGTAGCTCTTTCCAAATCTTCGAGTAAAGTAGTAATTTGATCTTCACCCCATACATACAAACGCTGATAAAGTGGAATAGAATAAAATCGTTCGGTTTCAACTACATCTCTCAAGGTAATTAAATTCGATTTTATTGATAGGTCGCTGGAAACTAATATATCTTCAATCATAACTTTATCCACTCTTTTAATGCTTTTAAGCTCATTTGGTCTTTTTTGTCGTAATATTTAAGCAAGGCTCTTTTGTAGTTACTTTGCACAGAATAATTAAGTTTTCCATTTTCTTTTTCCAACTGAATGGTTTCTTCTCGAAATACATCATCGTTTGTATTTTCCATTATAAAATCGAATACTTGTTCGGGAATAAATGCCTGGGAAATTATATCGAGTAAATTTTGCTTATTATCCCTTAAAATGCGGATAGCTGTTTTATCATAAATACTGCTCAGTTCAACACGATAAACGCCAATATAATAATCAAGATATTTCGCAAACTTGTAAATGTTTTTTGATTCAAACTTGTCATAATACATTACCACACATAATCGATATAGTGATTTTAGATATTCCGACATTCCAGATTGGACATATACGTATTCATAGAAATTTCTAAACTTAGCTAATTCAGTATTTTTATCATTTTCAACACCAAACAAGAAATTATACATTTCCGCATACTTCTCAGAATATAAAAAAAAGCCAATGCCCTTTTCAATGGGTTGACGCAATGCAAATGGGTAATTAATTGCGTGCGATTTTAATGCTATGGGAGAAGTATCAAGCATAATGCCATCATTCTCATCATACTGAATAGCGTGAGCAATTTTGTTTTTTATAGTTGGAAAGATCTGAACCTGGTTTATAATTTCCGGGTCACGAGTTTTCTTTTGAAATTCCTGCAATATATCGTCTTGCGATTCGTAATAAACATTACTGCCTTTCCACGTGCGACCTCGCCAAATTACTTGATTGAATAGATAGTTTAAAAATTGATTGGTGTTATTTGCATCCCATTGCTTTGCAAAAGCTACTTGTTTTCCTTCTTCTTCTCTGAGTTCACGCAGGTGGAACGATTTTAGATAATCGGCTGAACCTAATTTTACACCACGGTTGTTTTGGGTTTCGAAAAACGAAAAGGCATCGTCTTGTCTATTGGTAACTATTACCGAAAAAGCCAAATCGTTTAGAATATTGTTCCAATGATTCTGCAACCAATCGGTTTTGTAGTCTTTTACAAAGTTTTTTACATCTACAATATTCTTTTTTGAAATGGGCGAGTTGAAAGTGAACTGAACATTATCAGAAAATTTTGCTAAAATACTTTGTCCGTTGTTAGCAATTTTGTCTAATATAAGCAGTGATGTAAGCCTTTGTTGCCCATCAATAATTTCGTATTCCCCATTTTGGCAAAAAAACAAAATGCTACCCATATAGTAAGCCTGTCTGCTGTTGTGTTCAATATGGTATTGTAGGTCATCAATGAGAGTTTCAACCTTTTCTGCATTCCAGACATACGGTCGCTGATAGTCGGGTATTTTAATGGAATAACCGCCTTCAAAAGTAAATATGCTTTTAAACAGGGCGGTACCAGAAGTGATATTATTATTTGATTTTGATTCATTTTTGAAATTCATAAACGATTATTCCATCCTTGTTACTTGGGAAATTTAAATACTTTACAACTGCATGCCCCTCCATCTACTTCTTCCGACCTTTCTTCTTCGCTGGAGCCTGCACCTCAAACAACCCACCCCGATTCTTCTCCAGCTCAATCATCCGCTCGTATTCAGAGAAGAGATACTCCAACCTCTCTTCATCTGTGGCAAATGGCTTGGATCGGTAGCACCTCTCGATAACGGTATCGTTCGCCTCATGAGCTTCTTTCAGTCCGGGTGGCATCTTGTCCGGATCATACAATTCAGCAAGAGTCTTCTCCGGATGCTTCTCTCTCTCCTCAAGAATGCGAAACACACATTGGGTGATCTCCTGCTTGCGGGTATCGGAGATATCCGGAAAGGGAAATGTGTTGTATCCCAATGTGGAACTGTATCGAATCCTCGTTTCCAAACTTCCGCAAACAGACTTAATCCAAATCACATGCATGCGGGAGGAGATGACTCCGAAGATATAGGGTTCGGGATCGTAGATGGCAAATGCCAGATTAGAAATTACATATTCTGAATTTAAAAAGCCCATAGGTATATAATTTCTATTTTCAGAGGTTACAGAAGGAACAATAATCGAATCTTTATTAGTGTATCTTGCTTCAGAAAACCTATGAGGGGTTCTAGCTTTCTCAATTGTTGCAACTTTTACACTTTCTGACCTAAATTTTTTTACTTTATCAATTCTATTTTTTATTTCAGGAATAGAATTCGCTAACTCCAATTGGTCATCATCAATCCATAAACAAAAACGATCTTTATTATAGAGAAGTTCATCAGATCCAATAAATCTCTTTATCAGACGTTTAACACGAGAATCGCTTAGCTCAAATTTATTTTTTTCATTCGCTTCTAGAGTTAAAAAACCTCCATCTGCAGGTTTATTCCCATAGAGCATAATAGGGATATTTGAAAGTGGCTTGGATCGTTTATCAACAATAATATTTCTATAAGAAATCAAGTATGGATTGATATTTTTTGTTAATAATTTGCTATTATCTTGATAAATTATTTTGGGATTTTCATTTGGAATCCTTAAGCCAACAATACAAACCGTAACACCGGCATTGTTTTTTGCATTATTAGTCCATTTGAATGAAGTGAAGGCAAAGCCAATTTCGATTTTTTTCAATAGGTATGACCATAAAACCTGAACTTGTTGCCCCTGACATATTGAATTTGTCGATACAAAAGCCATTTGAGACTCTCGGGATTTTAAATACTCTGAACCTTTATAGAACCATATAGCAATATAATCTAAATTTTTATATCCATCAATTGATTCTAATGCAATAGAAACATCCTCCTTTTGTTCCTTACTTTGGTTGCTTGATCCCACATAGGGAGGATTCCCCAAAATGTACACTTCCTCATCGGGTTTATGAGAGCACACTGTCTCCCAATCGATTCGGCAGGCATTTCCGAGAGCAATATTGCCGGCTTTCTTGAGTGGAAGAGTGGGGTTGCTTACTCCGAGTTCTTGGAAGAATTCAGTATTCATCTGGTGTTCGGCGAGCCAGAGGGAGAGCTGGGCTATCTCATGGGCGAAGTCGTCAATTTCGATTCCGTAAAACTGCGATAGAGTGATGGAAGAATACTGCATCATCTTGGTTTCTTTTAGGATGAGCATTTCCAACTTACGAAGTTCTTTGTAGGCAATGATGAGGAAGTTACCACTACCACAGGCAGGGTCAAAGATTTTAATCTTACTGATTCGATCCAATAATTCCAGGAGTTTTTTCTTCTTCCCCTTTGCCTTTTCAAATTCTTCGTAGAGTTCATTCAAGAACAAAGGTTCAATCACCTTCATGATGTTCGGCACTGATGTATAGTGTTGTCCCAGATTGTCTCTCTGTTCTTCTCCTATGCTTGCCTGAAACATGGAACCAAATATATCCGGATTGATTGCCGACCAATTCAACTCTCCGTTCTCTACCATTGCGGATCGAGATTTCCGTGAGAGCTTGGGTACGGGGTAGTATCTATCAAAGAGTCCCCCATTCACATAGGGGAATTCTGTTAGATAATTCGGTAACTTCTTTCTCTTGTTCGGTGGAGTGTTTAGAACTTCGAATAGCTTCTCCAGATAGCTATCCAGATCACTCCCATCTTCTTGGGTATGGGAAGCGATTGCATTGGTGAACTGATCTTTGCCGAAGATATTGGTGTCTTCTGCAAAGTAACAAAAGAGGAGCCTCGCCATGAATACATTGAGACCATGCAAGAATTCCGGCGATGTGTCCGGATTGTCCTTCTTAATCTCATCGAATAGCTTCGCCATCTTCACGGCGGCTTTTACATCGGCTGGATTCTCACTGGCATACTGGGACTTCTCCATCCCTGCCCAGGGTAAAAAGAAGTCAAAATGCTTTATCAGATCCTTGAACTCTATGTCCAATCTTTCCTTGGTCTTGGTGTCAACGGCAAGGAAGGTTTTATAATCAGTTGCGATCAGAAATCTTTCGTCATGCTTGTAGCTTTCTTCCAATTCACTGATCTCTAAGTGGAGATCCTTCTTCTTCACCTCACGGAAGAGGAGTTTCTTCTTCCAGGAAATCTCACCATCCGTCTTGGATAGGTTCTGATTCCCTTTCTGCAAACGTGCAACCGAGGACTTGGGCAATCCATACGATAGAAGGAAATCATAGATCCAAGTCCCCTTATTGGGGGACTTCATGATCTTCTGGACATTGGATTCGATTTCGGATATATTCACAGATTGACCTTTTGTATGGACAATATAGCAGTTAAGGGGGACAAATTCAAGCTAGATTAAGAGATTTATTACATAAACCCAGGAAATCATCGATATTCTCGAATAAACTAGATAGGTAGTTTACGAATACCTATAGAATCTTCTCGAATAGAGACTAACGCACCGGAAATTAGGCTCTCTGTAATATGAGGCAATGTGGTTTTTATTAGTTTCAAATGATCATTGGCTTTTAGATTTTCAATTCTAATTCGAATTACCGATGGGTAGATGTCCTTTGATAATGCTAGAATCATATGAAAATCAGCATCTAAAGTAATGCAAATATATCCTTCTTTTTTGGCGAATTCTATAATGTCTAAATCATTAGCTTGCCCCATACCAATAATTCCTACATGCTCCGCCTCGTATCCTTCAGAAATTAACAATTCTTTAAGCGATCGAGGAATACCTTGATCTAAAAGAAATTTCACTAAGCAACTCGAGATAAAGGAATTATTTTATCTTGAAGCAGTAGGCTTACATACTCTAAAGACTGTTTAATATCATCCTCTTCCAATTCAGGGAATTCTTGAAATATCTCTTGCCGAGATGGATACATTGAAACAATTTCCAAAACTCTCTTTACAGTAATCCTCATTCCTCTGATACAAGGTTGACCATTCATTTGATTTGAATCAATTGTAATTCTATTAAAATTTCGTTCCATAGGATTATTTTTTAAACGACTATTTTAAAAAGCAAGACTTTTAAAAGCCCAAATTATTATCTGAACAACATTCCCAACTTCACCTGCGTTTATATTCTCATTCCGAATAAGTTCAAAGTTATGAAGAATGTTTTTTAACTCTTCGAAATAATTTACTGCTATTGATTTCACTTTATCTTGAACCCGGAAAACGAAATGTTCTTAAATCCGAATTCAATTTCATCCGGATCATTCATCCAATATGCATAAACTGCATGGTTTAATTGTCTGCCCTGGAGAATAGACTTTTTTTTTGATTAATAGGGTTACTAGGAACGTTAAGCCAACAATAAAATATTATAATCAAAGTTCGAAATTAATCAAATATTTCCGAGGAAATATCCTCTACTGGGCTAGCAACTAAGGCTTTTAAGACTAACTCAATCATTTGAGGATTAATATGCCTATAAGAAAAATAATATTGCAACTCTGCAGTGAAATCATTTAACCTAGCTAAGTTCTCTCTATCACTTAAGAATTGAATTTTTCTATTAAAAAAAGTATTCCGAAGTAACACAACGGCATACCATTCATTCACTTCTTTTATCATCCCTAAAAATTCATGCGACTCTGGAAAGTGAATAATCTGAATAGGTCTTCGTCTATGAGTCCAATATGATAAGTAAGAGGCTACCTTCAATGAGTTTACTTTTTCTATCCCATGGAATTCTTTCAATCGATCAATATCTGAAAAATAGTCTAGAATAATTTCATCTATTAATGGATCACAAACTTTACATATATCTACTAAATTGAAAGCTTTTATAAATTCACCTGAAGTTTCCAGAAGGTGCAAATGTCTTTCTTCGATTTTTTCTTGACCGAATTTTTCAATCAGATATTCGTATGATCTACTTGAT
>JAFIGA010000264.1 GCA_020831715.1 Leptospira sp.
CGGAGAAGGAAAGATCATAAATCTTTCCGGAATCGGTGAAAATCTAAAGGCAACTGTAAAATTTGGCAATTTAGAGAAAAAATTTCTGCTTGCATATACCCCACTAGAAATATTATAAAATGATAGGATCGTCACTATGAAATTAAAAACAGCAATTTTTCTATTAGCTTTTTTGCCACTAACTCTCTCTGCAGGTGAAGTGCAGGGATTAATCAATGAATTTATGGAAGTTGAGGACTACTTGTCCAAGAAAAAGCCTTCACCGGAATTTCGTAAAAAAATGTTGGAAAAAAACATGTTGGACTCTTTGAAGTCAACTTTGAGTAAGAAAATAAAAGATCCTAAAAATGATCTCAAAGAATTAAAAATCGAAGAAGTTGATTACGAAAGACAAGCTAATACTTTCAAATTTTACATTCGCTACAAACAGTATTATGTATTTTATGATTTTGCTATGGATCCGGAATTATTCATGCAACTTCCACAAACTGAAATTGTATATACTCGTCCGGAAAATTATGATTCCAACGCACCTCATAAAGAAGAGGGCACAGTAATGCCAGATCCGGGAAAATAATCCTGACTATAAAAATTTCACCAGAATTACAATATGGCATGGAGTCCGTTCTAAGGGCAGGTCGTGCCATCCTTTCCATTTACCACACTGATTTTGAAGTTAGAATGAAAGAAGCCGACGATCCCGTGACTGAGGCGGATATGCAGGCTCATAAAGAAATTTATTTAATTCTCAAAAAGTATTTTCCCGATGATATTCTTTTATCCGAAGAAGACATACCCAGTGTTGAAAAAAGATTAAACAACTCAAGAGTATGGATATTGGATCCATTGGATGGAACAAGAGATTTTGTTGCTAAAAACCCAGAATTTGCCGTATGTCTAGGACTAAGCGTAAATGGCATTGCAGAATTAGGATTCGTATACAATCCTGTTACTTTTGAAATTTTTTGGGGAGGAAAAGATATTGGATATGGTTTTAAGACACTAAGTGAACAATCTGTTCTAGATATTATTTCCAATCCGGATAAATTAGAAGAATTTATAAATGAAAGTCGTTTGTACGACTCAACTGATCTTAAAAACAATCTGAGTGATCCTCCAAATCACAATAATGAAAACGAATCAATTCCCCCGGAAAAATTAAATATATTGGTTTCTCGCAATGAAATGAAAAATAATCTCTATAAGGATTATATGGAAAATGAATCGTTTTCTTCCGCATATTACATTTCTTCAAAAGGTTCAATTGCTTACAAATTGGGATTGCTAGCTAGAGGAGATGCGGATTTAATTCTATCACTTAAACCAAAAAACGAGTGGGATATTTGTGGTGGAATAGCAATATTGAATGCTATGGGTTTTATATCTTTTGAGATTAGTACCGGTTCTAGTTATCGATTCAATAGAGAAGATACCAGAACTTATGGACTTATTGCGGGAAGAAAAGATTTGGTAGAAGAGTTTTGGAAAGAAAACTCGAATAGTCTGCAAAAATCATTGAGCAATTGGGATGGTTCTTTAATTTAAACCTATGAGAAAATTTATTATCGGAGTGGATGCGAGACCCCTATCTACTCCAATGAGTGGAATAGGAAGATTGATTCACGAAACATTGAAGGCTTTCCCTGAACCCGATAAATATGAATTTTATTTATATTCTCACAGACCCATTCATTCTGCACATAAATCTCTTGTTACTTTAAATAATCTTAAATGGAAACAAAGCGAGAGTATTTTTAGTTATAAAGGTGGATTTTATTATAATTTAGAACTTCCCCGTCTTATTCGAAAAGACAATTTGGATTTATTTTGGGGAGCACAGCAAGTTCTTCCACCATTCTTGCCTAAAAAATTAACATGCATTCTTGGTTATATGGATTTAGTTTTATACTTATTTCCGGAAACCATGAGACCCATTGCAAGATTGCAACAAAAAACATTTCAGCGTTATTCTGTAAAAAGATCTCAGCATATAATTTCTATATCCGAGCAAACAAAAAAAGACATGATTCAAAAATTCCATTACCCGGAGAGTCAAGCATCTGTTGCTTATCCGGGAATTGATACAATTTCCATTGAATCATTTCTCAACAAAAAGATTTCTGCGAGAATTCAAAATCTCCCAAAAAAATATATCATCTCAGTTTCCACCATTGAACCTAGAAAGAACTATCCATTCTTACTTAAGGTGTTTCGAAAGATTCGTGAATCCAATAAAATCCCGAATTTATCCTGGGTGATAGCCGGAAAAAGAGGCTGGGAGAGTGATGAATTTTACAAAGAGCTGAGTGATGATAGAGAAAAATACAATGATATAATTGTTCTTGAAGGCTTGGATGATAGCGAACTTCACCATCTATATAAAAATGCATCCTTGTTTTGGATGGCTTCTTTGTATGAAGGTTTTGGAATTCCTCTTCTTGAAGCATTGTATCATAAAAAAATGGCAGTTGTATCCGATATTGATACTTTTCATGAAATTGGAAAGAATTCAATTCAATACCATACGACTTCTAACAATGAAAAAGATATTGAATCATGGGCAACATCCACTACGGAAGCCATTAATAAAAAACTCGTTTTTAAAGGTGACATCAGTTCGTTTACTTGGGAAAATTCGGCAAAAAACATTGCGAATGTATTTCTACAATTCCTGAATTAAACTTTAGAATCTTGTATAGACAGATTTTAATTTTAATTCAATCTGGTAAGTAGGAAAGGTAGTATGGTTGATTCTAAAATATATATCTCTCGCATTCAATCCGTTCAAAAGCAATTAAAATCCGGTGGTATTCTTGTATTGTTTGCCGCAAGCCATGTCACTCGCAATAGAGATGTGGAGTATAAATTTAGACAAGATTCGGATTTTTATTATCTTACTGGAATCAACGAGCCTGATTCCATTCTAGTTTTAACAGAAGATCATTCGGTTATGTTTTGTCTGCCGAAGGACAAAGATGCAGAGATATGGACCGGTATTCGACTGGGTAAGAACAAAATCAAGAAGCAATTAAATCTTAATGAAACCTTTGATTTGTCTGAATGGAAAAAAGAATTTCCAAAATTAATTCTCAATAAAGATACTTTGTATCATTTTTTCGGCATCAATTCTTCAAGAGATCAATACCTTTTAAAAACTTGCCATGAAATTTCTCAAAAAGTCAGAGACGGAAAATTTGCCCCGGAAAGAATCATTCAACCGTATTTTATCCATGAGATGAGGTTGAATAAATCCAAAGAAGAAATTATAATCTTGGAAGAATCTGCACGTATAACAGCAATAGGTCACATTCGCTTGATGCGTGAATCTCTTCCCGGTATGAGGGAATACCAACTGGAAGCTATTTTGGAAGATTCCTATTTGAGTGAGGGATCTTGGGGTGGAGGTTATGGACATATTGTAGCATCAGGCAAGAATGCTTGTATCTTGCATTATGTAGAAAATAACGCTGTTCTTAAAAAAGGTGATTTGGTTTTGGTGGATAGTGGAGCAGAAAAAAATTATTATACAGCTGATGTCACTCGTTGTTTTCCTGTAGACCCAAAATTCACGCCGGCACAATCACATATCTATAGTTTGGTACTTGCCGCTCAAAAAAATGCCATTCGAATGTGTGTAAGCGGAAAACCATTTTATGATATACATGATGCCACGGTTCGATTCTTTTCGGAATGCCTGAAGGATTTGAATTTATTAAAAGGATCTGTTGATAAGATAATAGAAAAGGGCGATTACAAAAAATTCTATATGCATATGATAGGGCACTTTTTTTGAATGGATGTTCATGATGTGGGGAAATACTATCTTGCCGGAGAAAAGCGTAAATTATCCGAAGGAATGGTGGTAACGATTGAACCCGGATTGTATTTCGATCCAACAGATAAAACCATTCCGGAAGAATTCAGAGGAATTGGAATCAGAATTGAAGATGATATTTTAATAACCAAATCCAATCCTATTAATTTAACTGAAATGATTCCTAAAGAGATAGAGGATATCGAAGCGATTCGAGCAAATTCCAAATAGTCGATGCAGTTTTTACAAAATAGGATTTTTTAGATAGTTGTATATTGATTTCTTCATAACAGCAAGTCCAACTTTCATTGCCTCTTCATCGAAGTCGAAGAAACTGCTGTGGTGAGGGTGAATGAATCCTTTGGATTCATTTCTTGATCCGACGAAAAAATAACAGCCCGGAACTTCCATGAGGAAAGCAGAAAAATCTTCTCCACCCATCGTTCTGGTATTTTCATCAGTAAGATGCTCTTCTCCCAAAATTTCTCTCACAGAAGAACGAACTAAATCAGCCATAGCGGGGTCATTGATTGTAGGTTTATCAATTCTCTTATAGTTGATGATTGCCTTGGCTCCAAATCCTTCCGCAATGGAAGTCACCAATTTCTGAAGCTTTTCCGGGATTTTTTCATAGGATTCCTTGGAAAAAGTTCGAACTGTTCCTATTAACTCAGCAGTTTCAGGTATAACATTAAAAGCATTTCCTGCATGAAATGAACCAACTGTAACTACGCAAGAATCCAATGGATCTGTATTTCTTGATACCAATGATTGAAGAGCTGTGACGATATGAGATCCAACCAGGATAGGATCTACAGTATGTTGTGGCATTGCTCCATGACCACTAATGCCTTGTATGGTGATTTTGAACTCATCAACTGAAGCCATCATGGTTCCGTTCACAACACCAACCTTACCGATATCGATATGATTCCATACATGGAGTCCTATGCACGCATCCACTTTGTAACGATCCAATATACCTTCGGCTATCATTCGATCGGCTCCACTACCGCCTTCTTCCGCCGGTTGGAATACTAAGAGGGCGCGACCTTGGGGAAGTATGGAAGTAGTATCACGTTTTAATTCTGAAGCAAGCTCCATCAAAATTGAAGTATGTCCGTCATGGCCACAGGCATGCATGAGACCATCTTTGCATGATTTATATTCCACATTATTCTCTTCGAATATAGGAAGTGCGTCCATATCAGCACGAACAAGTAAAGTTTTTCCAGGCTTGCCGGAATCAATGAGTGCTACTATTCCTGTCTCGGCAATACCTGATTCGAATTCGAGACCTAGAGAGGTCAAATGCTTCGCTACAAAATCAGCAGTCTCTTTTTCTTCGTATTTCAATTCGGGATTTTTATGAATGGCTCTTCGGAAATTCACCATTGATTTGAGAGAATCGGAGGAAACAAGTTGGGATATGTTTGATAAAGATAAAGAACTGCTCATAATGATTAGACTTTAAAAGCTATTACTTGGTTTCTTGGGGAACATCATCAAATAAAGAACCTGAGGATGGCATGTCCATTTTTTGGGCTTCTTTTTCCGCTTCTGCCAATATTCGATAGATGTTCACACCGTATTTTTCAAAAACATAATTCTTTGCTAGATCATACCTAAGAAGATTTATATTGTAATTGATTTTTGCTTGGATCACGGCTAAGTCAGTTTGCACAAGTGCATCGAGAGCGGTTTTTATAGTGACAGCGTCAAATCTTCCTTGTCTAAATCTTACTAAAAGTTGGTTGTAGTATTTTTGATTTTCATCTTGGGATTTTAATGTTTCTTGCAAAACTTTATAAGACATATTTATATTATCATATCTATCTTTGATTTCGTCTTTGATATTTGCTACTAATTCTTGTTCGGCAATCTTCAAATCTTTGGAATCCAATTTTGCCGCATTGATTTCTGCTTTTATCTCTTCATTCCACAATGGGTAATCAACTTTCATTTCCGCATAGAGCTGAGGATAGTAGAATGCATAAACACCTTTGTTGGCAACAATCCAATTCATCTGTGGTGCTTCAAAATTCTGATCAATGCTTCCATAGGAAACACTTGCCTTGACCGATGGTTTGTCTTCTTCTAAAGCATTTTCCAATCCCAACTCAGCCATTTCTTGTGATCTTTTCACTCGAATTAGATCCAATCTGTTTTTAAGTGCATATTCAATATCTTTTTTTAAATCCATAGGCGGAGGGCCTGTTTCTCTTAAATCAGTCACTCCCGATATACTGGAATTAGGATCCACATTGAGTATTCGAATCAGATCTCGTTCTTTTTGGATGCGTTCCAATTTCGCTTTTTCCAAAAGTGATTTAGTACTGGCTAAATTCGAATTCCATTTGTTGACATCATAGCTTTCGGATAGTCCTAAAGCTCGTTTTCTAAGTGTGAGATTACGAATCTCTTCTGTGTTTTTTAATAATTTTTCATAGGTAGTAACTTGACTGTCGTAGATGGCAAGAGACCAATAATCCACTAAAACAGAGACAACCAATTGGGTTAAAATATCGATCATCTCGTCTCTTTTTAATTTTGTTTGGTTTTTAAGAATTTTTTCTGTTCTTTCTTGGGATTCACCGAAGGAATATTTATATAGTTCTTGGCTTAGAGTAAAACTCAATCCTCCTGTGTAGAGAGGGGGTATTCCCAGGATTCGAAATTGTTGTGGAGTAGTAATTGGATCTTCAAATGCAGAGGAATCGAATCTTTCTGTATAAGCCTCCACTTTAAAATAGGTCCCGGTTCGAAACATTTTATCAATTCCACCGGTGATCCGATCACGGTGCAATTTATTACCGGCAAAAAGGTTAGCGTTGTTAACGGGTAACAATTGTCTGAAAACTGTAACTCCACCAATTGCTTTCCAGGCGAATTGAGTTTCATTTTTTAACTCGGGGGAGTCGGCTGTCAAAATTTCATATTTTGCATTTTGGACTGTT
The DNA here is from genome assembly GCA_020831715.1 of Leptospira sp. Taxonomy (GTDB): domain Bacteria; phylum Spirochaetota; class Leptospiria; order Leptospirales; family Leptospiraceae. The sequence continues at coordinate 6,772 of JAFIGA010000264.1, forward strand.
ATATTATTGGCAATTACGTAACGCACTGCCTCTTCAATGGAAAGATTTAGCTTTTTCTTATTGGAACCATCAGGAAGGATTAAAGTAGGATTCTCCCATTCACTCAAACGAACTCGTCTCATTTGTTCTTCGAATTCATCTGCTCCAAGAGGTAATAGTAAAAAGCTAGTGAAAACCAGGATAGCTATGGATAATATAAATTTGAGTCTCGTGGACCAATATCCTGTTTTCATAAAGGGGAATAATAACCTATACAACCAGAATTTGGAATGATTTTGATTCATCAAGTGAAAATGAATTTTTATTCATTGTAGGAATCGACTTAAGTCTAATTTATATGACCAAATCCAATCGATTGATTCACGAAAAAAGTCCTTATCTACTGCAACATGCTAATAATCCGGTAGATTGGTATCCTTGGTCGGAGGAAGCATTCGACCGTGCAGAGAAAGAAGATAAGCTCGTTTTTCTTTCGATTGGATATGCTACTTGTCATTGGTGTCATGTAATGGAAAGAGAATCTTTCGAAGACGAAAATGTTGCTGAATTTTTAAATTCTCACTTTATTCCTATTAAATTAGACAGAGAAGAGCGCCCCGATATAGACAAGATCTATATGGATGCTATTCAAGCAATGGGTACTCAAGGTGGTTGGCCATTGAATATCTTTCTTACTCCGGATAAGAAGCCACTCACCGGAGGAACCTATTTTCCGCCGGTACGTAAGTTTGGAATGAAGAGCTTTCTGGAAGTTTTGACAATGGTTGCAGGCTACTGGCAGAATCGAAGAGAGGAAATGGAAAAAGCAGCTGAAGATTTGGCACAATATTTAATTCACGGGGATGAGAACACGCCGGTAGTGAACCGATCCAATTATCCGGATGATTCTTGTTTTGACAAAACATTTGAAATGTTCAAACATTATTTCGATGAAGAGTATTTTGGATTTAAAACCAACAATCAAAATAAATTTCCACCAAGTATGGGCTTATCTTATCTTCTGACTTATTCCCATTGGAAAAAGGATGACACTGCATTGAGCATGGTCGAAAAAACTTTGCGAGCCATGATGGGAGGTGGAATCTATGATCAAGTAGGTGGTGGTTTGTCTCGTTACTCAACTGATTATAGATGGTTAGTTCCACATTTCGAAAAAATGCTTTATGACAATGCCTTGTTATTAAAGACATTGGTGGAAACTTGGCAAGTTACAGGAAACAATTATTTCCGAGAGTGTGCACAAGATATTATTAATTATATAGAAAGAGATCTTTTGGTGGAAGGTGCCGGTATATCCTGTGCCGAAGATGCAGATAGCGAAGGAGTAGAAGGGAAATTTTATGTCTATACCTATGAGGAATTGGAAGAACTTTTAGGAAGTGATTTCGCTCCATTGGTGGAATTTTGGAATATTAAAAGAAATGGTAATTTCGAAGGAAACAATATTTTAAATGAAGACTTTACTCAAGATAGAGATAAACTCATTCAGAAATTAGGAGGAAGAAATTTTTTAGCTGTATTGAAATCAGCCAGAGAAAGAATTTTTAGGTATAGATCCCAAAGAGTTCGTCCACTAAGAGATGATAAAATTATTGTGTCTTGGAACGCTTTGTACATCCAAGCTCTCGCACTTGCAGGAGCGGCATTCTCGGATAAATCTTATATTCAAAAATCAATTAGAACTTTTGAATTCATTGAATCCAAGTGTAAACGAGATGATGGAGGCTATTTTAGAAGGTATAGAGAAGGGGAAGTCAAATACTCCGGAAACCTAGTTGATTATTCAGGAATGGGAATTGCGGCTATTGAAATATTCAAAGTAACTCAAGATATAAAATACTATAAAAGAGCCTGTGAGATAGCAGACAAAATGATTTCCTTATTTCTATCAAAAGACGAATTGGTGTTTTATGAAACCGAGGAAAGTCCCGATCTGATCAGGCGAAGTATCAATGGCTATGATGGAGTAGAACCTTCCGGCAATAGTCAAGCAGGCAAACTACTTTTGGATCTCATTCAATATGGATATAGAGTAGATGAGCTCGATAAAATACTGGATTCAATTTTTTCCTATTTCAATACAGGCATGACGGATACAGGGATTAGCTATCCATATATGCTGAGAACACTTTTGGAAAGAGAAAAACTTTCGGGTGAGTTGGTCTTGGTTGAAGGAATTGAATCCAACGAGAAGAAAATGGAAGAAATGATTTTAAAGTCATACTTGCCCGGAAAAGTATTCTTGAAAGCTAGTAAAGAAGATTATTTAGATAAATCTAAGATATTTCCGTTAATAGATAACAGAGAACCAATGGACAAGACCCATTTTTATGTATGTAAAAATAGATCTTGCCGTTTGCCAATTACAGAATTAGGCGATGTCCATAAATTTTGCATCTCCCCAGAGCTTTTCTAGATCATAGTAAGCTCGCATATCCGGTTCCATTATATGAACAATGATATCACCATAATCTAGTACGAGCCATCCCGAGTTATCTTTGGCTACTGTTCCATGGGGACTTTTATTTTGTATACCCTGTCCTTTTCTGAGTGGTTTCAAATATTTTTCGATATCTCTAGCTGCAGATCTCGCTTGAGTTGAGGTCTTTGCTGTTGCTATCGCAAAATATGTTAGATACGAATTGACATTTTGAAGATCCATGAATTGGATTTCTTCACATTTCTTTTCAGAAAATATATTTTTAATATTTTTTAAAATTTCAGCCGTTTCTACTTCTTTAGTTTTTTGTTTTTCCAAAATCTTCTCCTAAGACTACTGTTGCGTCCAATCCCAACTCTTTACGAATTGAAAAGAATACATTCTGACTTTGTATGGCTTCAGCCACCTTTGTTGATATTTTTGTATTGCCGGATCGATTCAATACTATACTTTCTTTAAAATCATCACTCCATGCATTTTCTACAGATAATACTTTGATTCTTCTTTCATTAAGAAGAGACTTTCCTTTTTTCGCCAATCCATTTAAATTCGTACCATTCAATACTTCTACTCTAGATCTTTCTGTATCGGCAAAAAATTCTGACAACAAATCCGCTTCAAACTTTTTAAATGCAATTTTTGCTGTATCTTTTCGAATCTTCAAAGAAAATTCATCTTTATTTTTGGATGCTTGGATCTCACCGGGCAACTCCGATACACCAAAATATATCTCTTCTTCCAGTAAAAAATCAACTAGGCTAATAACTTCTTCATCATTCATATTTGTATCTATCAATGAAACAAAGAATTGAATCCAAGGTTTTTTTATCAATTCCTTGTTTTTATGAATGATAGTGTAAAAACTAAGTAAGGCACTTTCTTGTCTTTCCAATCTATAAACATAAGATAATGCTTCTCTTCCCTCTAATTTAGTAAGATAGTCAAAAGCATCATCTCCATCTAGAATATAATTTCCATTATTTGGTCGATTGTATTTTGATGAGGAAACAGTTGTCTTGGGTTCAAAAAATATAGGAAGTCCACCCGCTAAATCTAAAATTCTTTTGAAATTATTTTCTTGAATAGTGATTTTATAGTTTGGACTCTGTCCTAAGATATCAGCAAGCTCCTTTTCAACTGTTTTTAAAGCACCTGTCTTCAGTTTGATTAATGTATCATCTTCCGATTCAAATTGCGAAAGTGGATTTACAAAATACATTCCTATTTTTTTATCCCTAGGGTATAGTGTAATCCAAACGCTAAAATAATATTCATTTCCTTCACTGATAGCATGTAATAAAAAGTTGACTTTTTTAAGTTCAGTGATACTTTTATCAATTTTTAAATGACCAAATTGTTTGGATATATAGAGACCCAAGGAAATTATCACCAGAAATGCAGCGACACCCAGAATAATAATATGAGGTTGTGTTTTTTTCAATTCTTACTCCTTACTTAAAAATTGAGCTGATTCATTATAAACATCCAATGTATTGGAATGAATCATTTGTTTTTTTTCTAATAGATTTTGAATCGTATTTTTGGATTTAATATACTTGCCAAATGTTAAATTGGTATGAGTCAATCTAATCCATTCACTGTAATCAGGATGTGCTTGAGCATAGTCCGAACCCAAGAAGTCACTGGAATAGAGAATGGATTCCAATAGACTCATATTTTTTCTACCTAAGGTATGGGATTCTACGGCTTTTTGAATATCTATGTCATCAATTCCTTCATCTATAATCTTATATTTACCGGAATAGGCATGCCATGCGGCAAATGGTAGATCATAGTAATTAGTGAATCCGTATTTATCGAACAACTCTATGTGGATTTCCTTGGTTTTTTGTTTTGTTATATCGTGGAGAATTCCGGCAAGCTCTGCTTTTTCGGGGAATAAGTAGGAATTCGAAAGTGCCAATTCTTGAGATAAAATAGAAACTTTTTCGACATGGTCAAATCTAGATTTCGTATTTTCTTTTTTTGCAAATTCTTTCCATGTTTCCAATACTTTTTCATTAAATTTAATTCGAGAATTTTCTTTCATTTTTTCTGCAACCGGTGGATGAAGAATTTCAGCTGTCTGCCAATTTCTCCACTGAGTTGCCGATTCTTCCCACAAAGAATTCTCGCAAATATGAAGCGGAAATCCTATCAAACTAGATGGGATAGGGATTGTTTCCTTGGGAACTGTATTTCTTCTGAATACAATGAATCTGGATATTTCTTGTAGAATGGTTTCGAATTCTTTCCAATGTGGTAGATCTAAAAGTTGATCCTCTCCGACTACTAGATCTATGGAATAATTTGTATATATTTTTTTAATTTCAAGAATTGTTTCATAGCTATAGTTTGGACTATCTTTTGTTACTTCGATATCCGAGACTATAATTCTATCAGGATCTAGATCAGAAAAGTTTAATTCACAGAGTTCAAAGCATTCTTGCGGACTAAAATACTTTTCTCTTTTAAAAACCGATAATTTATTGGGAACAATAAGAATCTTTTCAAGGTTTTGGAAATTTTCCAAAAGAAAGGAAACTAATTTTCTGTGACCTAAATGGGGTGGATCGAAACTTCCCCCATATATAGCTATCCTCTTATCAGCGGACATGACCATTCCCGGTTAGATAAGTTGTGGTTGTAGTTAGATGTTCCAGACCCATTGGCCCTCTAACATGGAGTTTTCCTGTAGAAATACCCACCTCAGCTCCTAATCCGAATTGACCACCATCATGAAATCTAGTTGAGCAGTTAACAAAGATTCCGGCAGAATCTATATTCTCTTGGAATTTTTTAATATTTTGAAAATCTTTGGAGAGTATGGTTTCAGTATGACCGGAAGAAAATTCATTTATAAAATGAATCGCCTCATCCAAGGAAGATACCATTTTTAAAGAAAGCCTAAGATCCAAAAATTCTTCATCGTAACTACCGTTTATAATTTGAACATTTTTGGTTTTTAATGCATCCAGAAGTTCTTTCTTATAGGGATAGTTTTCATGGATAATTAGATTTTCCAAAGCATTGCATACTCCGGGTCTTTGCACTTTGGAATTTAAAACAATTGAAATTGTATCATCCTTGTCTGCAGATTCATCCACGAATAGATTCACAACACCTTTGTCATGTTTTACAACAGAAATAGAAGATAGTTCTGTTACTGTTCGTATCAATCCTTCTCCCCCTCTGGGAACTACTATATCTATGAATTGATCCAGCTTTAGAAGTGAAGGTAGAATTTCTCTATCTGTCTCTTCCATAAATACCACCGCATCCTCAGGTAGATTGTGTATTTTTAATAATTGAGAAAATATACTCGCAAGAATTGTATTGGAGTGAAGGGCTTCCTTGCCACCTCTAAGAATGCATGCATTACCTGATTTGAAACATAGGCTTGCCACATCAATGGTAACATTGGGTCTTGATTCATAGATTACCAATAATACACCAATAGGAACCTTTTTTGTTATGAGTTCCACTCCATTGGGAAGAGTTGTCCCTCGAGTAACAGCCCCCACCGGATCTTCTAAATTGGCGATGTCTCGAACTGAATTGGCAATACCTTGTATTCTCTCAGGTGTGAGTAGTAAACGATCCATTAGACTCGAGGCAAGTTTTTTCGACTCGCCTTCGGCAATGTCTTTTTTATTTGCCTCTATGATTGCATCTGTGTTTTTTTCCAATTCGCCGGCTAGTTCTCTGAGAATTGTATTTTTTGTTTCTGAAGTAAGAGACTTAATATGACGCTTCGCAACCCAGGCTCTTTTGGCTATGGATTCTGAATATTCTTTCCAATTATTACTCATCTAAAAATCTCCTCATCCACTCTTCGTATTTGAATTTTTCTCTGAGAGGAGTAGTTGAGGCAATAACAGTTCCTTTCCCTTTACCCTCAAAGAATCTATCCATGTTGGATGGATCTGTTCCATTCAATATACAGGTAGTGACCCCAAAATTCAATAGAATTTTTGCTGCTTTCAGTTTGGTATTCATTCCCCCCGTGCCGGGACCGGAAGGACCCAGAGCATGAGAAAATTCCTCATCACTGACTGCATCCATGTAAGAAATCAATTTTCCTTGTTTTAAATACCCATCCACACTTGTTAAAATAAGTAATACATCAGCTCCCAATAGACTTGCCACCATAGCCGACAATAAATCATTATCTCCCAGATTCAATTCTTCGGTTGCAATGGAATCGTTTTCATTTACGATGGGAAGTATATTCCAATCCAGTAATTTTTTAAAAGTATTGGAAAGATTTTTATAACCTTCCTCGGATTGAATATCTGCTTTACCGAAAAGAATCTGAGCAATGGGAATGTTAACTTGAGAAAAGAAATTTTCATATAATTTCATTAGTTTGTTCTGACCCATTGCCGCCAAAGCTTGCTTTTCGTTAAGAGATACCTTGGATTTTATTTCCTTGGAAAAAGTATCCTTATAGACCGACCGACCTTGAGCAATGGCACCACTCGAAACCAAAACAACTTTCTTGCCTTCATCACGTAATTTTCTAATGGAACCTGTGAGTCGATATAAAAAATCGTTCACTTGCTTCTTGTCACCGGAGACTCTTGCAGAGCCAACTTTTATAATTACTATTTTAGAGTTTTTTATTCTTTCAGCGATGGATTGCTTCATAATTAAATTCTATTGTTTATATTTTATTTGTTAAAAAAATATTCATCAATTCTCTGCAATAGATGATCCAGTCCAATTTCTTTGTCGGCAGAAATTGGTATGATTTCCCCTATATCATTGAATTCGACCAACATTTCTTTGGTAAAATCATCTTCCCCTTCCCAAAGATCTGTTTTGTTCAGAACAATCAAAAAAGGCATTGTTAGAAGAATTGGATCATAGCTTTCCATTTCTTTTCTGAGCAGGTCTAAATCTTCTCTAATGGTTAATTTTGAACCATCCAATAAGAAAAGAATCCCTTTCACTCTTTCAATATGTTTTAAAAATGAGAGACCTAATCCTTGCCCCTTACTTGCACCTTCTATGATTCCCGGGATATCGGCTAAAGTATAGCGAAAACTATCTCCGTATCGTTTCACAACACCTAAATTAGGAATTAAAGTAGTGAATGCATAATTTGCAATTTTTGGATGAGCTTCTGTAATTTTAGAGAGTAGGGTAGATTTTCCGGCATTGGGAAGACCCACAATTCCTATATCTGCTAGAAGTTTAAGACTAAGGAGAATATTTTTAACCTCTCCTTCCTCACCCGGCTGGGCAAATTTAGGAGCTTGTAAGGTTGCCGATTTGAAAAAAGTATTTCCCTTTCCGCCTCTCCCACCAAGAGCAATAATAACTTCAGATTCTTCTTCGAAATCATGGATAAGTTCTAAAGTATCGCGGTCAAAAACCTGAGTTCCCACAGGAACTTTAAGAATGAGATCTTCACCATCTTTACCAAATCTATTTCTTCCTGTTCCGGGAGATCCAGGTAGGGCTTTGTATGTTTTCTCAGGGAGATATTTATCTAAAGTTTGTATCGAGGTTTCCGCTCGGAGAATGATGTTGCCACCTTTTCCTCCGTCACCACCATCAGGTCCACCGAATTCCGCATATTTTTCATGGCGGAAGTGAGCAGAACCCGCACCACCATGTCCGGCAGACACAATGATCGGGACTTCATCAATAAACTTAGACAGAGTTAGTAGAGTGCTTAGGCACTCAGCGGATATACAGAAACTTTCTTTCTGGTTTTATCTACGTGTTCAAAAGTAACAACCCCATCAACCAAGGCAAATAAGGTATGGTCACGACCTACACCAACATTTTTACCTGGCTTAACAGCTGTTCCTCTCTGACGAATCAAAATATTGCCGGCTATAGCTTTCTGTCCGCCATATATTTTCACTCCCAATCGTTTCGATTCGGAATCTCTACCGTTCTTGGATGAACCGCCACCTTTCTTATGTGCCATAACTAAGCTCCTTAAATTTAGGAAACGGAAGACGTTTCCTTTATTATTTCTTCTACAAGTTTAATTCGAACCTCTTCAGGATGTTCCTTAACGAGTTCTTCTAAACCAACAATTACCATTTGAAAAGCTTGGTCAATTGTGATAGTTAGTTTGGGATTTCTGATTTCCACTAAATGAAAAGCCAATAACCCATCCTGTTTAACCACTTTCTCTACAAGCTTTTGCTTATTCAAATACAAAAACAAGGTTTGGAGTAATACTGATACTCCGGCACAGAGAGGATTCGATCCTCGGTTGCCTAAATCTAGGGATGCATGTCCGGAAGATTTAAGCCCGGTAAAAATACCTTCCCTTGTGTACAATTCAATTTCTATCAAGCTGGAACTATTGACACAACCTGAAGTTTCTGAAGGGATTGTCTGTGACCCCATCTTCTCATGTAATTCTTTCTTCTCTTATATTTGAATCCGTCGATTTTCTTCCCTTTTACATCTTCTAGAACTTTTACTGTTACTTTTGCAGACGAAAGGGGAGAAGCTCCTACATTTACTTTATTGTCTTCTGCTACTAGGAGAACATTCGCATTGAATTCTTCCCCTGGATTCTTTCCACTTTTTTCGGAAAGGAAAACTTGATCTTTTTCTACTTTAAACTGCTTGTTTCCGACTGATATGATTGCAAACATAGGATTATCCTTAAAACTTGGGCTTTTCTCCACGGTTTCAAGACCACTTCTTATGTCAATTAAAATCTACATAGACAGGAAAAATGGAAACAAATTCATGGTAATTAAATTATGGAAATTCGCAATATAGCAATCATCGCACACGTAGACCATGGGAAGACAACCCTTTTGGATGTAATCCTTAGACAGACCGGATCAGTAAATGCCAAAGAAGACAGAGAAAGAATTATGGATTCCAACGCTCTTGAGCAAGAGAAAGGAATTACAATCCTTGCAAAAAATACATCCGTTATATTTAAAGATACTCGTATTAATGTCGTAGACACACCGGGACACGCCGACTTCGGCGGAGAAGTAGAAAGGGTTTTATCAACTACAGACTGTACTTTGCTGCTTATAGACGCATTCGACGGTCCTATGCCGCAGACAAGATTTGTATTGGGTAAATCCCTTCAGTTAGGGCACAAACCGATCGTTGTTGTGAATAAAGTTGACCGTGACGGTGCTAGACCGGATTTCGCAATCGACAAAGTATTTGACCTATTTTCTGATTTGGGTGCAACCGACGAACAATTGGATTTTCCTATCATTTATACTTCTGCTATCCAGGGCTGGGCTGTTATGGACATGAAAGATGCACCCGGTAAGTCCATTGAGCCACTGTTGGATTTGGTTCTTAAGCATGTTCCCAAAGTGGAAAATAAAGATGACCACCCAACTCAATTCCAAGTAACATCTCTTGATTACAACGAGTATGTGGGAAGAATAGCAGTAGGAAAAATCTATGCTGGCAAACTTACTAAGGGAAAAGACGTAACTTTAGTTAAAATTAACGGCACAACGGCAAACTATAAAATTACCAAATTATTTGGATTCCAAGGATTGCAAAGAATTGAAAAAGATGAGTTGGGGTCTGGTGATATAGTTGCTATTGCTGGTATTCCCGATGTATTTATCGGAGACACAGTTTGTGATCTTGGAAATCCGGTACCTCTACCTGCGATTCAAGTAGAAGAACCCACAGTATCCATGTTTTTCTTGGTAAACAATTCTCCATTCGCCGGAAAGGAAGGAAAATATGTTACCACTAGAAATCTAAGAGAACGACTCGACAGGGAGCTGGAAACGAATGTTGCTCTAAGATTGGAAGAGACGGAAGATAAGGATAGATTCAAAATCTTAGGGAGAGGAGAACTTCACCTATCAATATTAATTGAAACCATGAGAAGAGAAGGATATGAATTGAATGTTTCTCGTCCTGAAGTTATTATCAAAAAAGGTGAAAATGGCGAGAAATTAGAACCATTTGAAACTTTAGTAATGGATTTACCTGACCAGTTTACCGGAACTATTATTGCAGAACTGAACCGCAGAAAAGGTGACATGACCATGATGGATGCCCACCCAACAGGTATGACCCGTGTGGAATACATCATTCCGACCAGAGGAATCATCGGCTTTAGAGGATTTTTCATTTCTGAAACTCGTGGTGAAGGCGTAATGTCTAGCCGATTCCTGAAGTTTGATAACTATAAAGGTGATATCCCCGGAAGAAAAAATGGCGCATTGATTTCGATGGATAGTGGAGAGACAACAGCATATGCATTGTGGAAGGCACAAGAAAGAGGAGATTTATTTGTAGCTCCTCAAACAGCCGTATACCCGGGTATGATCATTGGTATGCACAGTCGAGATAATGATTTGGAAGTAAACCCTGTTCGAGAAAAGAAGTTAACGAACGTAAGAGCTTCCGGATCGGATGATGCCATTCGACTCACTCCGCACAAGAAACTTTCCCTGGAACAATCCATAGAATTTTTGGATGATGATGAGTTATTGGAAGTAACACCAATGAGCTTAAGACTTAGAAAAAAATATTTGGATGCAAACCAACGAAAAAAGGCTAAGAGCTAGTTTAATTTTTTTATTAAAATTCAAATAAAACCCGTTTTCGGTTTCGAAGACGGGTTTTTGTTTTTTTAGAAGCCGAATTTCTTTAAAGCATCCTTTGCTCCATCAGGAATTTTTCCTTTCAATGCATCCTTTACAGCTCCTTTTAAAAGCCCAGCAATGGAAGGAAGATTTATACCCAAGCTTACGTTGGGACTTTTGATGGAACCGGTTGATTTAAATGGCAATGCCACTCTGTCACCTTCCATTAGGTTTCCCAAAATTTCTTTTTTGATTACTGTGGTATCCACACCTTTTGCACCTTCCAGTGCTTTGTTGATTCCTGCCAAAGCTTTATCGGATTCTTGTTTGGTTGCAACGATTTTGGCATTCATCGAATGGGTGCTATTGGTCAACTGTATCCAAGTTCCTTCCATGATTTTTAAATCATAGTGCTTAGTTGTAAAATTAGGTGAATCTTTAAAAATGACTTTTCCTTGTGTATAACCAATTTTGGCTTGAACATCTTTTTGCAATTCTACTTTTTGAGCGATCTTGTCCATTTTAATATTGAGAGAGTTCAATGCAGGAAGTCCACCGGCAAGGGCATCAAAAGCAGCAAATCCATTCATATAAGTGCCTTCTTTGATTTTAACAGAATGCACTACGGATGGATTGACTAAACCTGTTTTAGTTTCGAAAGGTTGAATTTTTCCTGAAGAATTCAATAGAAACAATGCTGACTCTTTACTATTGGCTCCTATCACAGAAAGATTAAAGGAAAGATCTAGATTTACACTATTGTGTTTTTCCAAATTATCAGGAACAATATCTAAATTCTTTAACAAGATAGTAGCTGATGTAAGATTGATAACCTGCTTAGTTTTCTGCATTGTAACAGAAATATTTCCATTTTTTATACCAAGCTCACCCATAGATATGGATATCGGAATAGATTTTATAGTGAAAGGTTCTTTGGATTCTACTTCTTCCAATTTTTTTCCTTCCAATTCTTTTTCAGCTTTTATTCTTTCTGCGATTGCTTCCGGGCTTAATTTAGGATTTGGTTCTCCATTTACGGTAATAGGAGGTTGAAATAGTGGTGAAAGACTATTGGATCCATTTTCAAAAAGTACCAAAGACACCTTAGGCTCATTGAGAATTAATTTATTTAGCCTAAATTCTTTGGATAGAATTGCTCCTAAGCTGAGTCCCAGATCAATCTTCTCCAGTGAAATAACCGAAGATTTCATATCTTCACGTTTGTCTAGATCGGTTCCGGCATCGGCTACGGCATCTCTTCTTCCCAGTTTGATTCCTTCTATTCCCACAGAACTAAGAGCCGAAAAAAGACTAATATTAACTTTTTTTACTTCCGCTCTTACATTCATTGAAGATTCTATTTGTTTTACAATGAAATTCGGGGTTACGAAAGAACCAAGAGACATCAGTCCGATGACTGAAATTAAAATAATGAGAAGTAATAAAACTCCTACTCCAATACCTATTTTCTTTATCATAGAGTTAATTCCTTTAAAATTGATTTCTTCAATTTTAGGAATAGCCATGATTTTGCAAGGAATAAAAATTTATATATTAATTATAAAAACTTTACCGAGCTTATAATCTGAGACAGTTGCGCATAGAGTGCATCAGATATTTTTCCATCTGTATTGAAGGTTGCTAGATACAATCTGTAACCATTTGCCAAGACATAAAGACACCAATGCCTGTCTTCTTTCATGAATTCGCATGAAATGATATCTGTTCCTTGAGAATTTTTAAATCTAGCTACCAAATCTTCATTGAATTCGACACCATGAATCGCTAGATAATTTTTCATCTCTGATTCCGAATCGGCAAGTTGCTTTTTGTTTTCAAAAGAATAAACTTGTAGAACGCCCCCTAAAGAAGCATCAAAAAAAGCAGGAATTCCTTCTACAACCATGCTTTCCCAATAGCTTGGATATTGAAATTCAAACCATTTCTGTGGCGATTGAAAAGTTTTAAATTGGATTGGTTCTTGCAAAAAATCTTCCTCGATTGACAATATCCATAGTTTCATTCCATGCAAAAAATTCAACTGATATCAATATTCACTTCAGTCTTATTTTTGACACATTACGAGCTAAAAGCTATACCTGTTTATCAGAATGGTTTTCAAAACCCTGTAAGCATTGGAATGGGTGCCTTAGGTGTGGGACTGTCTCATCCTGTTTCCGGCATGTATAACAATCCGGGATATCTCAATCAACAAGGTATTTCATTAGTTGATTTAGGGATCAATTCTTCTATTTATGGGGGAAATTACTCGCCTATAAATCCCGGCGGCTTTGGTGGTTATTATAAATTTTCTGATTCGAAATGGGCGATTTATGGAGTGTATTCTTCCATGTATTCAAAATATTTACCCGATAGAGAAAATGTGAATTTAAATACAGCTCATTTGGGGCTTTCATACCAATTTCAGGAGAATTTAGTTCTATCAATGGGAGTGGGTCCTTCACTGGTTCATCGATTTCGTAGCTTAAGCAAATGGTCATTTAGCGGAAAGGCGAATTTATTGTATACGTTAGGTGATGTGAGCATAGGTGGGATGGTTGAAATACCCGGAAGATTTTCAAGAGAAGACTATCGGGGCGGAGAAGAACTATTGGAAACTGCTCCGGAGCGAGTGAGTTTTGGTATGGAATATAGAATCTTCCCCAATATGGGAGTCTATGCTGAAGCTAGAAAAATCTTCTGGGAACGATCTGAATTCTTGCTCAATGGTATCGATGAAACACCGGATTGGGAGAGGGGCATTGGTGCCGAATGGTCGTTTTCCGGATCTTTCTACTGGAGAAATATCGGTGATAGCAAATGGGAAATAAGATCCGGTTTGGAATATGGGGGTGCTTATGATAGCAGTGGCAAAAATTTAAGGTCGGTAGGATTAGCCGGAGGTTTTGGATACAACTGGAAATGGGATGAAGAATCCGAAAAAGAGAAAAACCTTTCCATCCAATTCGGGTTGCTGGATTATTCTATCACTTCCACAAAGAACAACAGATCTCCCGAGACGATTTACTCATTTTCCTTGAGTTATTTATCCTACTAATGCTTAATAATAAAGCATTTTGATTAATTACTCAATATTTGGATTATGTCTCCTTAGCTTAAATGTTCAATAATTCCGCTATAAACCTTAGATTTAGGCATATTGAGTTAAAATCAGATTTGGCACATTTTTTGCAAAGTATAAGAATGAGGTTCTTATGTTTGATTTTACTGTCTCAAAAAGAAAGGTAGTTCGATTCCGAGGTCAAAATAAAGTGATCGGTGGGCTTACTGACAAAGATAAGATCGCCGTTTTGCTCTATATATCCAAAGAATTTGCCAATGTAGATAAAGAAGATGATTTATTTTTCACTGTAATGCATATTTGCCAAGAAATATTCGAAGCAGATAATGTAACTTTGCGGTTATTTGATGGAGACTATTTAGTTCCGGTTAAATATCTAAAAGAAACGGAGCCTCCTAGAAGAAATATTCTTCCCAGTGAAGGATACTCCGGTGCAACATTTTCAAGCAAAGAACCCATGCTCTTCCAAGATTTGGAGAACATGAATGATTTCATTGATGAACAAGAAAAAACACGTTGTGTTATGTGTATACCCCTTGTTCAAAAAGATGATATTCTGGGTACACTGTCGGTTGAGAATGAAATGGAAAATTTCTATATTACCGATGACTTGGAAATTTTGGAAGCCTTGGGATCTCAATTGACACTTGCATTATCTGGAGTTAGGCTAATTGAGGGATTGATGACGGCAAGAGCTAGGGAAGCAGCGATATTGTCTCAATTGGAATGGGATATGAAAATGGGAAGAAATGTACAGAATCAAATCTTGCCACAAAATCTTTCCCCTTGGAACGGACTGTATTTCGGAACATACTATGAGCCTATGGTAGAGGTAAGTGGAGACCTTTATGACGTCGTAAGACAAGGAAATTCCCTGACAGCTATCAACATTGATGTATCAGGTCATGGGATTCCTGCTGCTTTGGTAACCATGGCTATCCACCATCATTTTAGGAGATGTGTTCAGTCCGGTTTGGGATTATCGGAGATTATGGAAGAATTGGGTGAATCACTGAGAGGTCAGCTTCCTGAATCTACATATTTTACAGCATTTATTGTAAGGATATTTTCTGATTATACCTATGGTTATATCAATGCAGGTCATCAAAAAATGCTTCATATTCATGGAGAAACCATGGAAGTTGATGAACTGGATACCAAAGGTGTCCCTCTGGGAATTTTGGAAGTAAGAAAAGATGAATATGAAGAAAAACAAGGTAAGCTTGTACCCGGCGATATGTTGGTTATGCTTACTGATGGATTCGCTGAACAAAAAAATGCGGAAAAGCAAGAAGCCGGGACGGATGCTGTAATCAATTGGATTTTAGAAGAAAAGAAGTCTTTGGAGGAAACCGAAAAGAAATTGTTTGTTCGAGATTTGGCTAATCGTTTTGTGGAAAGGTACAAAGCATTTAAAGGTGATGTTGGAAATGGTGATGATCTTTCACTATTGATGATCCAATGCAATAACACAATTACCGAAGCAATTCCTTACATGCAACAGGCAAAAATTGCCAACAGCAAAAGAAAAGATGAAGATACCTATGCAATGGCATTAAAGGCTTATAAAATCGATCCTTCATTGAAAGAAAATTTGAGCTTCTTGGGAAAAATAAATTATAGAGATGGAAACTATAATGAGGCGATAAAATACTTTTCCGAATATTTAATTACTACCGGAGAAGATACGGCTATTTCCCATTTCATGCTAGCTAGAGCTTATTTTAAGGCTGATAGGATTCCGGAAGCAAAGAGATCTTTGAAAAAATCTCTATCTTGCGATCACAGTTTTGCTAAGTCAAGTTTATTGTTGGCAAGATGTTATTTGAAAGAAAATGCGAAACCTAAAGCAATTAAAGTATTGCAACAAGGAGTGAAAAGCACTCCGAATAGCGATATACTGAAGAGTTCGCTATTGAGACTTGAAGGAAACAAGCAAAAAGTTTCTGCTTAATTAAAAAATCTTGGAGAAAAGTATGACTAAGACTATAGTAGTATTAATGTTTGTTTTTGGTTTTCATTTGAGTTTATTGGCTCAAGAAAATATTACAACTGAGGGGATTCCTACAGAGGGAAATATCCAGGTTCAATCTGATTATTCTGCACAGATAGCCAGCTTAAAAGCAGAGGTAGAAACAATTCGATCAGAAACTAACTGGCTTTGGACTGTTATTGCAGGATTTCTTGTCTTCTTTATGCAGGCTGGTTTTTCCTATGTGGAAGCAGGATTTTCCAGAACCAAAAATGTAGTTAATATCTTAATGAAAAATTTTGCAGATATGTCCATGGGTTCGATTGCATTTTGGCTTTTTGGGTTTTCGATAATGTTTGGAAAGCCTCTTTTTGAAGGCTTTGGTTTCGGGACACCATCCTTAGCAGATGATGTCATTTATACCGATAGAAATCCTCATGCATGGGGTAATGCATTTTTATTTTTTCAAATGATGTTTGCTGCAACTGCTGCTACTATTGTGTCGGGAGCATTGGCAGAGAGAACGAAGTTTTCTACCTACCTGGTATTCTCGGTAATTATTACCGGTCTAATTTACCCCATTTATGGATCCTTTGCATGGGCCGGTTTATGGGGTGGAGATGACTACAGCGGATTCTTGGAAGAAATGGGATTTTTGGATTTTGCCGGATCAACAGTTGTTCACTCAGTGGGTGCTTGGGCAGGGCTTGCAGGAGCTATAGTTGTTGGACCGAGGATTGGTAAATTTTTACCAAACGGTAAAGTATCTCCGATTCTTGGTCATAATATGGCAATGGCAGCTTTGGGAGTTTTTATTCTTTGGATTGGTTGGTTCGGGTTTAACCCAGGTTCCACTACGGAAATAGCGGACGGAGCATTTGCCCTAATAGCTATTAATACTCAAATTGCCGCCGCCGCCGGAGCTATGGGAGCGATGATAGTTACTTGGATTAAATACGAAAAACCGGATATCGGACTTTCTTTAAATGGTGGTCTTGCCGGACTCGTGGCAATTACTGCACCCTGTGACGCAGTTTCCATTGGTTCATCATTAATCATTGGTTTGGTTGCCGGAGTTTTGGTCGTATTCAGTGTATTATTTTTCGACATGATCAAAGTCGATGATCCTGTAGGTGTAGTCTCTGTTCATGGAGTTTGTGGTGTGTGGGGAACTCTTGCTGTAGGAATATTCAACTTGGACAAAGGTCTTTTATATACCGGATCATTTGACCAGTTACTAATCCAAGCAATTGGAGCAGGCATTGCATTTGTTTGGGCATTTTTCATTTCTCTTTTGGTATTCTACCTACTAAAATGGACAATGGGTATCCGGGTTTCCGAGGAAGAAGAGATTATGGGATTGGATATATTTGAACATGGAAATGAGGCATATCCTTTGTCAAAATGATTTGACTCTACTGAAGATGGGAAAATCATTTACTAGATGGCGATTTTTTTCAGACATCTGGTAATTTGCATTCTCCCATTCTTCTTTTTCAACTGTTTTGATTACGAAGAATCTATAATATTCACTAAGGGATTCACAGGAACAATAGAAATCAAATATGAAGTTCCTTTAAAAGAGGATAGGAAAACTTCTTTAATTCGCCATCTTCCTGCACAAAAAGAAGCTATACAAAACCGACTCTCTCAAGACCTTAGAAAGGAATCGAGTAAGGTATTGGATTATGATTTTGTCCTTCTCGAAAAAGGGCAATTCATTGAGCCCTTTTTCGATTATAAAGCTCGAGTGAGTTATAAATTAGAATTCAAAGATATAACAGAGTATGAAAGATTTCTTCCAGGAAATATGATTGTAAAGTCGAAGGGGAAAACAATTACTATACGTAGAGAATTTCCTTCTTTCACACAAGATTTTTTGGATAATATGTCGGTGGGAGAAAAGAAAATCGTAAACGAAATATCCAAACTTCTCAAAGAAGGAAGCCTGAGATTTAAAGTTTTTTTTCCAACGAATACAGAATGTATTTCCAATAAAGGATATGTAGGATTGGGAACATTATCTTATACATATTTTTTATCAGATTCATTGGAAGAAAATATAGGTAAAGTCTGGGAATACAAACTTAGATTTTATTAAAGTAAACTATTTTTAGCCAATAATTCTTCAAAATATTTCAAACCTTTCCAGTGCTTATCTTCCGGTTTATAGGTTAATACCTGCTTTAAATAATGATTCAAAAATGCTTTTCCTCTTATGGTTTTGCCTTTTTTCAGTTCAAGCTCTATTATTTCCTCTACAGATGCCAATCCAATATCCAGACTATTTAGGAAAAAGGAATCACTGATGGGTTTGGATTTTGGAAAAGCCCATAGAGCGAAAACGAAAAATAGATTTGTTTTTATATACCACCAGTTTGCTAAATCAATGACCTCATATGACCCAGTATCCCATTTGACGGAGAGCGCATTATCTCCAAATAACATATGAGATCCTTTGTTTTTTTGAATGTCTTTTTTTATTTGTAAAGGATCTGTAGGAACAACCACAGCTTTTTGATTGGTTTCCAAAAAATAAAGCAATTCGAATAATGCAACAGACGTTTTAGAGCCTGAATCTACGGAGAATTGATTGGGTGGAAATTTTTCTTTAATATTTTTAAAAAACAAAATACTTTCAACCTTTTCCTGGGTGCAGACACCACAAGTTCGAGAATAGTCCAGAATATTGCTGTTTCGAATAATTTCAACAGATGAAATTAATGCAGTGTCCAAGTTGCCTTTCAACAACATCTCGGATAGATTTTTAGGACTGTCAAAAACAAGTTCATGACGCTCATCCAGCTCCATACCCCAGGAGAGAGGACGTGCATTTACACTTTCCACTAGACCAATTCTCATTTTTCCAGAATCGGAGATAAGCCTTAAAAATCGACTTGTATTTTAGAGTAGTTTTTAAAGACAATAGCTTATAGGATAAACATGGCAGAATTCAGATCAAGTATAGCTACAATTCAAGATGAAGAATTTGATTTTTTAAAGGATTTAATCTACAAAAAAACCGGTATTTTTCTTGCCCCACATAAAAAGATCATGGTTCAATCCAGATTGAATATTCGACTCAGACATTATAATTTAGCCGGATTTAAAGAATATATACATCTCCTAAAAACAGATAAATCATTCTTTGATAACGAATTGACCGAACTCATCAATCGAATAACAACAAATAAAACAGACTTTTATAGAGAGAATCATCATTTCGAATTCTTGCGAGATACATATTTTCCAATGTTGGAGGAAGAATCCAAACAGAATGGAATAAAGAAAATCAAAATTTGGTGTTCTGCAGCATCTACAGGTGAAGAGCCATATTCTATTGCCATAACTGCTCAGGAGTATTTTGCCGGAAAACCCGGTTGGTCTATTAAAATTTTAGCATCAGATATTGATACCAATGTATTGAATACAGCCAAGGAAGGTTTGTATAAAGAAGAGAGATTGGCACCGGTACCGGATCGTATAAAGACAAAATATTTTTCCAAACAAATCATCAACAATCAAGTTTTTTACCAAGCCAATCCAATCATTAAATCAATGATAGAATACAAAAAAATCAACTTACTGGAGTCTCCTTTTCCAATTGGAGAAAAGGCTGATTTGATTTTTTGTCGCAATGTAATTATTTATTTTGATAAGCCTACTCAAAAGAAAATTTTTCAAGGATTTGAAGAATCATTGAAGCCCTTTGGATTTTTAATAATTGGACATTCTGAAACGATGTTTGGAATATCAGATAAATTTAAATTCTTGGGTCACACAATCTATCAAAAAAAGAGTTAGGAATGCCTGACGAAGAATTTCATATTACTCATTATCCTGTTATGGTTCGAGAAGTTCTCGATACATATTTACTGAATTGGTCACCCGAATCAAAACTAAGATTTATTGATGGAACAGGAGGTGAAGGTGGGCATGTGGAAGCAGTTCTGAAAGAATTCCCTAATTCTGAGGTTTTATTTTTGGATCGCGATTCCGAAATGATTGAAAGAGCTGAGACGCGATTGAATCATGATCCAAGAGCCCATAGCTTGGAGTTGAATTTTTCGGATTTAACTCGCCATCATTTATCCGAATTAGGTTGGAATGATGGTGTTGATGGGATTCTATTGGATTTGGGTATTTCCATCTATCATATTACCGATTCTGGCAGGGGATTTTCATTCCGAGGAACTGAGGACTTGGACATGAGACTAAGTCGAGATATTCGTGGAAGATCGATATCAGCATTTGATGTAATAAACACATATCCATCCAAGGAAATTGAAAGAATATTTTATGAGTATGGAGAAGAGAGATGGACCAAGAAAATTGTAGAAAGAATTGTTGAGAGGAGGAGAACCAATCCAATTCGCACAAATTCTGAATTGGCAAAATTAGTAGAGTCGAGTATTCCCCGCAAATTTTGGCCACCCAAAAATCATCCATCCCTACGTGTCTTTCAAGCTCTTCGAATTGAGGTAAACCAGGAGTTGTTTCATTTAAAAAAAGCAATCACAGATCTGCCTTTTTTATTGAAACCGGGAGGGATCATGCAAGTAATTAGTTTTCATTCTTTGGAAGACAGAATTGTAAAGCATGGATTTAGAGAATTAGTTCAACAGAATGATTTTACACATTTGGACAAAAAGCCAAGATTGCCGAGCGAAGAGGAAATAAAAACCAATCCACCATCTCGGTCAGCGAAATTAAGATCTTTAAAAAAGATTGAATTGTCCGATGATTAGAACAGAATGATCTGGGATCTGCAATCATTTATAGATATTCTCAAGGAAATGTTTTTTCCTATTATTATTGGTGGTTTGTTTTTCTTTAATGTATGGCAGAGTTCCGAATATATCATGATCCAAAAAAGCATACAAAAAACAAATCTCGAAAAAGAAGAATTGGAACGACGCAATGAGGATTTAAAAATTTCTATTCTCACACAGACTTCAGTGGAAAAAATAGATCAGATATACAGCAGAACAATACAAGAACGAATCAAAACAACGCAAACCAACATTACTACTCTTAAGCTTCCTCCCAAAGAGAACAAATTAAAGGGAACTAAAATTGCTGATTGAATCCATACTAAAAGAATTTTCCGACTTGGAATTGTTGCAAGGTTCCCCGAATGTTAGTATTCATTATGTTTGGGCAGATTCTCGAAAAATTATTCAAGATGATATTTTTCTGGTTCCTACATCAATGAAGGATCAATCATTTTTGTCGGATGCCAAAAGAAAGGGAGCGACTGTATGTTTACTGAATAAAGGAAGCGAATTCATTGAGAAAGCGAAACAAGAATACACCAATGTTTTGGTCAGTCGTATTCCTGCCGAACAAATTCAAGGATATTTGGCATCTTTCATACTAGGACATCCTTCCAGGTTTATGAAAATATTTGCAGTAACGGGCACCAATGGCAAGACAACGATGACTCATATATTGAATCATTTTGCAGCCTGTCTAGGATTGAAAACCGGATTGATTGGAACACTTCATGTAAAATATGGTAATCAAATTTTAGAAACAGGTTACACTACTCCGGATAGTTCAACCTTACAGGAACTTCTCTATAAAATGAAAGAGGATTCTGTAGAGTATGTATTTATGGAAGCTAGCTCGCATGGATTAAAGTTAGGTCGAACCAACGGCATGGATTTGTATTGTGCTTTATTTACGAATATAACTAAGGATCATATGGATTTTCACTCAACTATGGAGGATTATCTAGACAGTAAATTTAGAATTTTCGAGCTTCTTTCATCTTCCAATCACCCTGATAGGTTTGGTGTTTCTTTGAGTGATGCTCCCGGTGGAAATGAGATGATGAGAAAAATTCAGAATTTGAAAGAAAAAGAAAGAATTTATTTCGTTGGAAAAGGGCAAAATTTTGAATACAAAAATATCGAATTGGGTATAGACGGAACCTCATTTCGTTTTGTCCATAATCGAAAAAACTCTTGTTTTACTTCAACTTTAAAAATCCAATCGAACATGCTCGGAGAGTTTAATGTTCAAAATCTATCCTTGGCAATTGCGGCATGGATAATTGCAGATAAGAAAATTGAATCAATTCCTGAAATTTGCAAAAGTATTCCTAAGGTTCCCGGTAGATTTGATATCTACTATTCCAATGACAATTCCAAATTGGCTGTTGTAGACTATGCCCACACTCCGGATGCATTGATGAATATTTTGAATAGTTGTAGGGCTATGAATCCTACCAAATTGATTTGTTTAGTAGGATGTGGTGGGGATCGTGATAAAACCAAAAGACCTGAAATGGCAAAAATAGCAGAAGATCTCTCTGACTTTGTAATAATCACATCGGATAATCCCAGAACAGAAGATCCGGATGAAATATTAAATATGATGGAATCGGGATTTAGCCAGGGATTTGAACAATATCAGAAGATTGTTGATCGAAAATTAGCCATACAAAAAGCTATAGAAATGATGCCTAGCGGTGGTATTCTTGCTGTCTGTGGTAAGGGGCATGAGAATTATCAAATTATTGGAAGAGAGAAATTTCATTTTGATGATAGAGAAGAAGTGCAGGAATGCTTCGGAAAAGAAAATACAAATAAGGATTAATAATGTTTTATTGGATATTTGATACTTTTAGTGATGATTTTGGATTCTTTAGGATTTTTAGCTATGTTACATTAAGAGCATTATTTGCAGGAATTACTTCAATGTTTTTAAGCTTCTTTTTGGGAAAAAAGATTATCAAATACTTACAAAACTTAAAATTCAGAGAAAGCATTCGAACAGATGGTCCGGAGTCTCATGCTTCCAAATCCGGCACACCAACCATGGGTGGTTTGATGATTGTATCATCCATGCTTTTATCTATACTCATTTGGGGAAATCTTTTCAATACAACAATTCTTTTATTGCTCGCAATAAGTATTGGATTTTCTGCATTGGGATTTAGTGATGATTATATGAAGGCAATACTGAAAGTAAAAGGTGGTATGCGTGCTAGAACTAAATTCCTGATTACTATAATATTATCACTCACATTTGTTATTTTATATTATTATTTCACCGGGAAAGCCAATCCCAATCCTCAAAAAGGCATAGTTTTCGAAATCACAGACTTGTTCGTTCCTTTTATCAAAGGTCCGATTTTGTCCATTGGATTGTTTGCAATTCCGTTTGCTGTATTGGTAATTATTGGTTCTTCCCATGCTGTAAATCTAACAGATGGTTTGGATGGGCTTGCCACAGGTACAATGCTTTTTCCCGCTATTAGTTTCGGAATCATTGCCTATGTTTCCGGTACTCCCATAGCCGCAAATTACTTGAATATTCCTTATCTTCCCGGAGCTCATGAATACTCTGTTTTTCTATCTGCTTTAGCCGGTTCTTTAATTGGATTTTTATGGTTCAATTCGCATCCGGCTGAAGTTTTCATGGGTGATACGGGATCGCTGTTTCTCGGAGCTACTTTGGGAATGGTTGCAATTGTCTTAAAGAAAGAAATTCTTTTGGTAATTTTGGGCGGAGTTTTTGTTATGGAAGCACTTAGTGTGATTCTTCAAGTAGCATCGTTTAAATTGAGAGGGAAACGAATATTTCGAATGAGTCCGATTCACCATCATTTTGAATTGATGGGAGTTCCGGAGGAGAAGATAGTAATTCGTTTCTGGATTTTGGGAATTATTTTTGCTTTGGTTTCTCTCTCTACCTTAAAGATTCAGTAATGAATGCAATCCGAAAGAATTACGATACTATTCTTTTGATCTTAATCTATACGCTTGCATTCATCGGTATCTCAGTCATGTTTACGGCATCCTTTCATTCTTCGGAAAGAGAGTATGGAGATGCCTATTATTTTTTAAAAAGACAATTTCTCTGGCTCATAATAGGAATATTGGTATTCGTATTAGTTGCTCAAATCGATTTTCGATTATGGGAAAATTTAGGCTTATTCCTCTGCCTAGTTTCTATTGTTTTTTTAATTTTAGTCTTTGTTCCGGGTTTAGGTAAGTCTGTAGGTACTTATTATGGTAGGAACTTCAATAGGTGGATTGGTGTGGGACCATTTCAAATCCAACCTTCCGAGTTTTCCAAAATTACAATTTTAATCTATCTATCCTCTTTGTTTTACAAATTTTCACCGGACAATGGAAGTGATTGGAAGAGATTGCTCTATCCTAGTTTGATTGTTGTATCAATGCTACTTCTCATTGTTTTGGAACCATCATTTGGAACTACTATGGAAATAGTATTTGTTATCATTGCTATGATTTTCTTATCCGGATTTTCATTCAAGAGACTGGCAGCGGTGGGTATATCAATACTTCCCTTGGTATACCTATTGATTGAAAAGGTAGGATATAGAAGAAAGAGAATAGAAATTTGGCTGGATCCTTATTCTTATCGTTTCGATGAGGGGCATCAATTGGTTTCTTCCTACCAAGCATTTCAATCAGGCTCTTGGTTGGGCAATGATATTGGTTCCGGTTATTCTCATCGCTATCTTCCCTATGCTCATACGGATTTTATAGCATCTACTTTTGTGGAAGATTATGGATTGATAGGATTTGTAATTTTTACTTTTGCGATTTTATTTTTCATCATTCGATCTTTTCAGCTGGTAGAAAGAGTGGAGAATGGTTTTGGATTTTTCTTGGGTGCAGGAATAATTGTACTCCTTTCGATTCAGTTTTTAATGAATTTATTCGTTGTAACCGGCCTCATTCCAATCACAGGAGTATCTCTACCATTTTTCAGCTATGGAGGTTCCTCTCTAATTACTGTTTTTATACTTTGTGGAATACTTGTAAATATCACTCGAAAAGAAAATCTGGAAGAATGAGAAGAATTATCATCGCATGTGGTGGAACTGGAGGACATATCTCCCCGGGTATTGCTCTCCTTGAAGAATTACTAAAAAACAAAGAACATTTCCAAGTTTCATCCATTCAACTTCATTCCCCCAAAAGAAACAAAGACAATCCTGATCTACAAAATCTTCCGGTAGAAATCATATGGCACAATCTACCTCAATTCAAATTAACCAATGCAATTATTTTTCCTTTTCTGTTTTTCTATCAGATGATAAAAACATATTTCCAATTCAGAAAACGACAAATCAATACAGTCATTGGTATGGGTGGATATACAAGTCTTCTTTCTGTGGTATATACAAAATTAACAAAATCTTCACTATTCTTGTGTGAGCAAAATTGCGTTCCCGGTAAAATCACTCGGAAGTTTTGGAAGGACGCCCAAAAAATTGCATGCAGTTTTCCCTTAAGCGAATCATTTCAACAACCCTCGGAAAATTTTAAAATATTAGGAAATCCTCTTAGATCCTCCGTTTTACCCAAAACTCCAGGATTGAAAAACCAAGTTTTTTCCGACAAAAACCCGGTCAATGTTTTGGTTATGGGAGGATCTCAGGGTGCGCGTCAGATCAATCATATGGTTTTGAAAGCCATGGAAAACCAAGACATCAGTCGCTTCTTTAAGTTTCGAGTTCTTACAGGAACCAATCTCTATGATGAAGTGAAAGAAAAATCTCATGATATCGAGGCAATATCCTATTCCAGAGATATGGGAACCCATTATGAATGGGCGGATTTGGTGATCGGTAGATCGGGAGCGGGAGTTCTTGCCGAATGTTCGGCATATGCTCTTCCCATGATTTTGATTCCTTATCCTTATGCGGCAGATAACCATCAAAAGGCGAATGCAGAATATTTTGGAAATCAAGGTGCCGGCATTGTTATCGATACGAACACTATGAACTCAGATTTTCTTAAGAAAGAGCTATTTAAGCTACGAGACAATCCAAAATTAATTTTAGAAATGGCAATTGTTTCTCTGGGGCTTGCAAAAATAAATGCAAGTAGAGATACACTAAATTATTTTTTTCATGAAACAGACTAAGACTTACTTCATTTTAGGCATCGGGGGTTCCGGAATGTCCAGTCTTGCCCATATCCTATTGGATGCCGGAATGAGTGTTATCGGATACGATAAATCTCAGTCGCAACAATTAAGTCTGCTAAGGTCTAGAGGTGTTACAATCTATTCTAGCCCTGAAGAATTTCTTGCGAATCAAAATTCTATTTCTATTGATTTTACTGTTCATTCCTCAGCAATAAAATCATCTCCCTTATTGGATTGGAGTAAAAAGAATAATATTCAGATTCAACATAGATCCAAAACTATGCATGATTTTTTTTCTAAAAAAAGATCCATTTCCATCGCTGGCTCGCATGGAAAGACAACCACTACCGGAATGGTTTCTCAGATGCTTATGGATGCCGGGAAAGACCCGGCAATTATGATCGGTGGAGAATCTTCAATATTGGCAGACCGTGGAGGAAGATGGGGGCAGGGGGATTGGGGTGTTTACGAATCTGATGAGTCTGATGGCACATTTTTAAATCACAAAGCAGATTACAGATTGTTAATCAATATAGATGATGACCATCTCGATTTTTATAAAACAAAAGAAAAATTGATGGAAGCTTTTTTGAATTATATTTCCGTTGATGATCAATCAACTATGATCTTATTCGCAGATGATCCGGGAGTTAAAGAATGCTTGAATATCTTGAACAAAGGTAAGTCATTCATTAAAAAAAATATAATAGCCATTGGAAATGTTCCTAATCCCAAAGATTTCAAAAAAGTATATTCATTTTCATTAAATGGACAATATGGAATCCTGAACGATGCAAATTCCGATATAAAGTTTACAGTTCCTTTTTTGGGTGATCACTACCGCATCAATGCTTCTCTGGCAATAGCTTTAGGTATGGAATTGGGGATTGATTTGGAATCTATTTTAAATTCTATTGCAAGCTACAAGGGAGTGAAAAGAAGAATGGAGATCCTTTTCCATTCAGGAAACAAAACCATCATTGATGATTATGGTCACCATCCAACCGAAGTTTTGGCTGTTTTAAAAGGAATCCAGGCTGAAAAATTATCCGATCCTAATAAGGAAACTATCGTTATTTTTCAGCCGCATCGTTACACTAGAACAAAAAATTTATATAAAGAATTCGCATCCAGTCTGAAGGCTGTAGACCGAATTTTACTTCTTCCTATCTATGCAGCAGGGGAAGAACCGATGGAAGGCATTAATACGCAGTTAATTGTAAATGAGTTGAAAAGATTAGGAAAAGATTCTATCTTGCTTTCCGGAAACATACAAGAAGATCTTGCAAACTTGCTAAGTAAACTTCCCCCTTCCTACACCTTAGTTACCTTAGGTGCAGGAAATGTTCGAGAATGGGGATTGGATCTGGCGGAAAGTTTAAATATAAAACCTATATCAGAAACTAGATAAAAGTCAGGTAGTGCTCCACATCTTTCTTGCTTCCGACAACCATTGTTGATCTTTCATGAAGCTCGCTAGGTGTTAGATCCAAAATTCTTCTGCCATCCACAGTAACGGCAACTCCGCCGGCTTGTTCGGCAAGGAATGCCATTGGAGCTACTTCATAGAGCAATCGAAGTTTAC
This sequence comes from Leptospira sp., assembly GCA_020831715.1. Classification (GTDB taxonomy): domain Bacteria; phylum Spirochaetota; class Leptospiria; order Leptospirales; family Leptospiraceae. Next base: position 34,327 of record JAFIGA010000264.1, read on the forward strand.
CATTAGGATATTTATTGGATTTTGTATCATTTGGATATAGGAAGATTCCACCTTTCAAGAGATTTCTATGAAAGTCGGCTACCAAAGAACCAATATATCTTGCCGTTTTTGGCTTGTCCCCCTCAAGAGATTTAATGTTCTTGATGTAATTTTGGAATTCAGGAGACCAATAGTTGTAATTTCCCTCATTCACTGAGTAGATAGTCCCCGATTCCGGCATCTTCATGTTAGGATGAGAAAGCAAAAATTCTCCCACAGAAGGATCCAAGGTAAAACCTACAACACCAGTGCCCATGGACATAACCAACATAGTTGAGGAACCGTAGACTATGTATCCGGCACATCTTTGTTTATGACCGGGCTGTAAAATATCTTCCAACTCGCCCTGAGTCTTGGCTTCAATGTCACGTCTTCTATGTATGGAAAAAATAGTCCCGATAGATACATTGGAATCAATATTGGAAGATCCATCCAAAGGATCAATGGCTATGGTATATTTTCCACATTTGTAACCTTCGGGAATTGGGATGAGATCTTCTTGTTCTTCACTAGCCATAGCACATAGATGACCGCAAATAGTGAGTGCATGGGTAAAAATACGATCTGCATAGTCGTCCAACTTCATAACCGTCTCACCTTGGATATTTTGTTGATTGGTTGCTCCTAAAACATTATCCAAAAGCCCCGCTTTTCGAACTTCCCTCGAAACGATTTTAGCGGCATAAACCAAATGGTTCATCAATGCTGTAAAACCACCCGTTGCATAGGGGAGCTTCAGTTGTTCTTCAATTAAAAATTGCGATAAAGAAATGAGATTGTCTTGTGGTTTTATCTGATTCATAGAATTATATCCAAAATCTATGAATAATTTCTTTGGTAAAGGAAAATTCCTGGCAAATATGGATGAATTTCCGAAGATATTAAAAGTATAGGCAAAATATAGAAATGAGTTCAAATCCTCCAATCACTACCTCTAAATCTTGGGAATCGCCTGAATGGGATTATTTTTCAAGAACATTGTCATTAGAGCTGGAGAATTCCAATGTTTTGCAAGCCTTTCTCTGGAAGGACAATACTCTTCTTGAGTATGGACTTCCTTTGCTTGCAGCTAATCGAGTGGAAGCAAAAATCAAATCCGGTCACCGAAAGATGTTTCATGAGTATGTTTCCAAAAGGATGGTTTTTTCAGGAAGCTTCACCAAAGATAATCAAGAATACAATACATTTTCTTCCGTTCATTCTGCGGGTCGTGCGAATATAGTGTTTCTCATGGTTATTAAAAAACAAAGAAATTTAAGAGATGAATCTTGGAAGAGAATCTCTCAACTTTTAGAAAGTTTCGGCTTTGCCTTTCCCGGAGGCGAAAAAAGGCTCATCTCTCTATACAGCGATTTTTCCCAACATTTTCTAGAACAAATTCAATCCAAGATTCAAAAATGTGAATTCGGCGTGATCACTCATTTTTACATTCAGGATTTGGAAAAATACTTTCAAGCTATGGGATTGCAGAAATCATTCGAGATACTAAAATCCATCCAATCAATCATCGGGTCAAATATCAAAAGCGAGGATCTCTTTGTTCACCAAGGTACCAGAACCTATTTCATCTTCTCACCTAAGTGCGAAAAGGAAGTGGTATTGAAGCGATTTGAAGAGGTTTTTCTTCAGATTCATCATTTGATAGTGGATTACAGGATGAGATTCCTCGAAATAAAAAAAGATTCTAATATCCAGTCGGAATGGGATAAATTCATTCTGAATGTGGAAAATCCTTCTACCTCTTAATTTTTCTATAAAATATACCAAGACTTGACAGAAAACATGGGTCTAAAATCATAGGTTATCTAATTGGTAATCTAGGAGAAATGTTTCCTTTATGGTAGGAATTATAATAAAAGACGGAGAGTCCATTGAAGCGGCTCTAAGAAGATTTAAAAGAGATTGTGCGAACGCCGGTATCATGAGCGAAATCAAAAGAAGAGAATATTTTGAAAAGCCTTCTGTAACTAAGAAAAAAGCCATTGAAGCAGCAAAGAGAAAAAGAGATAAAAAGAAAAGACTCTTCGCTAAAAAAGATAAAATTTAGTCCGTATTTCTCTCGGCTAGATTGAGGTTGTCTATGCCAACTATCCAAGAAACAATATACCAAGATCTTAAATCGGCTCTCAAGAATAAAAAAGAGCCGGAACTTTCAACACTTCGTTTATTGAAAACTGAGATTCAGTATGAACTTACAAAAACGGGAGCAACAGAAATTCCCGATATAACAATGATTCCTCTTCTTAAAAAAAATGTTTCTCAGAGGCAAGAGTCTTCCAAGGAATATAGAAATGCGAATCGAATCGACCTTGCAGAAAAAGAAGAAAGAGAAATGGAAGTAATTCTACATTATCTTCCAGCCGAAATCTCAATGGAAGAAATCGATCGGGTCATTCAAGAATCAATTGCTATTTTGAAACCAACCGGACCACAAGACACTGGTAAGTTGATGGGTAAGGTTATGCAAAGCTTTAAAGGAAAAAATATTGATGGATCAAAAGTATCCGATGCAGTAAAAAAAGCTCTTCAGGCAATAGTTTAGTATGTCCAATTCAGACTTTAAGGAAAGAATCCGTAGAGAACTTCCTATCGAGTCTTATATTTCCCGATTTGTAAATTTAAAAAAAGCAGGAAAAAATTTCCTGGGACTATGTCCATTCCACAGTGAAAAAACTCCCTCCTTCAATGTGAGCCCCGAAAAAGGATATTACCACTGCTTTGGTTGCAAGGCGAGTGGTGATATCTTTCGTTTTACCATGGATTATCACAAAGTTGACTTTGTTCGTTCCATGGAAATTCTTTCTGAACATTCAGGAATTCCTCTCGATTCCGCAAAGACTCAAGTAGATAAAGATCGAGATAAGAAAAAAGAAGAATGCTACCGTCTCAATCAGAAAGTATCAGAATTTTTTATTAAAAACTTGTTTGACCATGACGGAAAACATGCATTAAACTATCTTTTGAATCGAGGTCTTACAGAAGAGGAAATTTCCAAGTTCGATATAGGATTTGCCCCGGAAGGATTTCAAAATCTTAAAGGAAAAATCCTAAATACTGCATGGGAAGAAACTTTGGGTATTGAACTGGGGATACTAAAGCGCAATGAAAAGGGCAATGTTTACGATTTTTATCGAAATCGTGTTATGTTTCCTATACGAGATGCCTCCGGTAGAGTTGTGGGGTTTTCCGGAAGGACGTTGTCAGACGATCCGAGAGAAGCAAAATACGTGAATAGCCCCAATTCTTTGGTCTATGACAAGAGCAGACAAGTTTACAATTTATTTTTAGCTCAGGATGAAATTCGTAATTTGCGATCTGTTGTTCTGGTAGAAGGCGTAATGGATGCGATCGGACTTTTTACCAGAGGAATTAAAAATGTTGTCGCACCACTGGGAACTTCATTCACAAATTACCAGGCTCGAATTTTAAAAAATTTGAGTGATCAAGTAACTTTACTTTTGGATGGAGATGAGGCAGGAAAAAAGGGAGCGATTAGAGCAGCAGAGATATTGTTAAGAGAAGGAATTGAATGCAAGATTGCTCTTGCTGACATTGGGAGTGACCCTTTTGACCTTTCTCGTAAGCTGAGTCGTTCAGAATTGAGGTTATTTCTGGATGAAGGAAAAAATTCTTGGAATTTCCTGGTAGAATCTGCATTGAATGGAGCCAATTCTACCTCTGATCCGGATACAAAAAAGAAAGCAATTCATTCTTTATTCCAATTTACAAAGAAATGGGACAAGGAAACCGATCGTCAAATTTTTCTAAACCAAGGATCCAAAGTTTTAGGGATTACAACTAGTGCTATTTTGGAAGATTTCCGTAAGGAGACAGAACAGTTTGGCGTTGGATTTTCCGATAATACTAAGAGAGATTTGAGAGAAGTCCCGCGTTACCAACGTCCAATAAACAAAGGGGCAATGGAATGTGAGAGAAGCCTCTTGGCAAAAATGGTCGTAAACCCTGATCTTTTTCGCTATGCAGGTAAGGTGGATGATCTTGAATTTCAAGATGGAATGAGTGTGGTGCTTTGGGAGTGGATGTTCACTCAATACCATATGGGAGAGATTATCAATGAGGCTGAAGTTTTGTCCTCTGATACTCTCGCAGAAGAAGTTAGAGAGGGGTTTGCCCCTTTTTTGTTGCAAGAAGAATATTCGGAAGATGAAAATCTAACGGAAATATTTGAAGAATTGATAATGTTGCAGAGAAGACACTATCACAGTATGAAGATGGATGAGATTATCATGAAATCTCATCAGGAACAAGATGATATGATGAAAATTTCGGAGCTTGCCTATCACAAGGGAGAATCTGAAAAGATCAATCAGTATTTTAGAAATAAATCTATAGTGAATCGTTAGGTTACAGAAGGAAGTAGTTGGAATGATAGAGAATCTACAAGAAATGCCGGAAGTTCAAAAGATTATATCTTTAGGCAAGGCGAATGGGGAAGTTAGCTATGATGAGATTAACGAAATACTCCCTGATAAGATTTTAAATTCCGAGAAAATCGATGATGTTTTCACATTACTCAATGAAATGGGAATCAATGTTGTTGAGGATTATACCAAGGAAGCTGTTGAGGAAGCAATTCAACAGCCGGTTTTGGAAGAGCCAATAGAGCCCAAAGCTAAGGCCAAAGCCAAAGTTCCCAAAATTAAAGAAAAAGAAGAAAAACCGGTCAAGAAAAAGAAAGAATCCGCCAGTGCTGCCGGATCTGAAGACCCCATTCGACTATACTTAAAAGAAATTGGAAAAGTAAGTTTAATATCCGGAGAAACAGAGGTCTTTCTTGCCAAGAGAATTGAGAAAGGTGAAAAAATTATTGAGGAAACAATTTTAGGTTCTTCCATACTTCGCCAAAACTTTGCTAAATTAATCCCTAAAATTAAAAGTAAAAAAATTCGCGTTTATGAATTGGTAAAAGTGGATAAGCTCTATGCACTCAATCAAGATGAGGCAGAGAAATTGGAAAAAAACTTTTTCCAGAATATGGATATCATCCAACAAGACGAAAAAGTTTATAATGAAGCCAGCAGTCGCATTCGAAAATATTCTGAGAATTCCAAGAAATACAGAGAACTAAAAGAAAAAATCGATCTATCATCCAATAAAATAGATGAAGCAGTTAGAAATATTGGAGTATCTCAAAAAGAGATTCAAAAAATTTCCCAAAAGATCAAATCCATGGTTTTTAGAATCAAAGAGATTGAAAAGCATTTCCTCAAAATCAAAGCCAAATACGGACATGATGTAAGAGAAATCAAAGGCTTCAACAGGTTCATTGAGAAAAATGAAAATCTGGACGAGATTGAAAAAATGATGGGTGTGGACATTGATGAAGTTCGCGAAGTGATCAAAGACATTCGTAACAATGAAAGAAAACTTCGTCGCATGGAACAAGAGGCAGGCTCCCCCGTTAACGAAATCAAGGAATGGGGCGAAAAAATCATCAAAGGTGAGCGGGAAATCTCCCAAGCCAAGAAGGAATTGGTTCGTGCCAACTTAAGGCTGGTTGTATCTATTGCCAAAAGATATGCCAATCGTGGTATGCATTTCTTTGATCTCATTCAAGAAGGAAATATCGGACTCATCAAAGCGGTTGATAAGTTCGAATACAAGAAGGGCTATAAATTTTCTACCTATGCAACTTGGTGGATTCGCCAAGCTATCACTCGTGCAATTTCTGATCAAGCAAGAACAATTCGTGTTCCGGTTCACATGATCGAACAAGTGAACAAAGTAATTCGTGAAACAAGACTTTTTGTTCAAGAATTTGGTCGAGATCCTTCCAACGATGAAATCGCCGAAAGATTAGGTTGGCATGTAAGTAAGGTAAAGGCTGTTAAGAATGTTGCAAGAGAGCCTATTTCTCTGGAGATACCTGTAGGTTCAGAAGAAGATAGTGAGTTAGGTGATTTTATTGAAGACCGAGATATCGCCACTCCGGTAGATGCAGCGGCTTCATCAATTCTTGCCGAACAATTGAGACAGGTTTTACAAACTCTTCCGGCAAGGGAACAAAAAGTAATTCGTATGAGATTTGGTTTGGATGATGGATACGCCCAAACTTTGGAAGAAGTTGGATATCAATTCAAAGTTACTCGAGAGCGAATCAGGCAGATTGAAGCAAAAGCTCTAAGAAGATTGCGACATCCATCAAGATCCAAGAGACTGAAAGATTATATAGATTAAGTGAATTTATCGGGTATAGATTAGGTATAGATTTGAAACAACTAAATTCGAAAGAGCAGATAGAAATCATCCGAAGAGGATGTGTGGATCTCATCAGTGAGGAAGAATTAGAGAAAAAGATAACCAAAAAAAAATCTCTTAAAATCAAAGCAGGTTTTGATCCTACTGCACCGGATCTTCATTTGGGCCATTTAGTTCTTCTTCGAAAACTTAGACATTTTCAGGATTTAGGGCATACTGTTTATTTTCTTCTCGGAGATTTTACCGGAATGATTGGGGATCCATCCGGTAAGTCGGAAACTCGTAAGACACTTACACGAGAAGAAGTTTTGGAGAACTCCAAGACATACCAAGATCAAGTTTTTAAAATTTTGGATTCTGATAAAACAAAAGTAGTCTTCAATTCCGAATGGTGTTCTCCCATGAGATTCGAGGAAGTTTTGGTTCTTACTTCCAAATACTCAGTTGCTCGCTTACTCGAAAGAGATGATTTTAGCAAACGATATAAATCCGGTAATTCCATCTCCATGTTAGAATTTATGTACCCACTTGTCCAAGGATACGACTCTGTTGCGATGGAGTCTGATGTGGAAATCGGTGGAACAGATCAAAAGTTCAATCTCTTGGTGGGACGAGATCTTCAAAGAGATTACGGAAAAGAACCACAATGTGTATTAACAATGCCTCTATTGGTAGGTTTGGACGGTGAAAAGAAAATGTCCAAGTCACTCGGAAACTATGTAGGTATTACAGAAGCACCGATAGATATTTATGGGAAATTGATGTCTGTGAGTGATGAATTGATGTGGAATTATTTCGAACTTTTGACGGACATACCTTTGAAAGAATTGGAGCAATTAAAACAAGATATTCAAGCCGGTAGCATTCATCCAAAATCAGTAAAGTCCCAAATGGCGAAACTAATAATGGATCAACTTCATCCATCCAATGTCAATGAGGAAGCGATTGCTGAATGGAATAGAATCCATGACACTAAAAATCGTTCCATACCGGATGATATTAAAACGGAAATTATTGGAGAAGAATACTTCCGAGAAAAGCCTCCGCTACTTGCCTATGTTTTGAATCAAATAGGATTCATTGCTTCTGTTTCCGAAGGAAGACGACTGATTAAGAATGGTGGTCTCTATTTAAACGAAGAAAAAGTTCTGGATGAAGGGACAACATTAGAACCCGGAAAAGAATATATCATTCGCCAAGGAAAGAAAGGAAAGTTCGTAAAGCTTACCACCTAGGGATTGGATTTTGAAAGACGAAAACATCCAAAATCTAGTCAATGAATTATCCAAAGATATTTCTAAGGATGCCCAATTTCGTGCAAAAGTAAAAAGTATTGGTATCAAAACAATGGTAGTAACCATCCTACTCTTAGTTGTTGGAGTTGGTTCCTATTTAGCTTTTCTATATTTTTCCTTACAAAAAGTCGAAAGAGATCTTGCATTAAAACAAAATACGATTGATGATTTGGAATCCAGTCTTAATTCCATAATGTATGCGGAGCAATTGCGTGAAGAAAGTGCGCTCCGTATAATTGAAGGCGAAAATTGGTCGGATGATAGAGCAACTAAACGACTGGAAAGAATAGTTCTGGAAAATCTCAAAACAATTGAATCTGCATCCATCGATCACAAAGGAATCAATGTGCACCGAGGAAATGAAAAATTCCCGGAGATCGCTCTCACCTTTGATTTAGCATCCGGAAATGAATTGATTTTCATTGAATCTTTGATAAAAAAATACAATGTTAGAGTTACCTTGTTCTTGTCAAATGAGAGAGCTTCCGATACTTCCGGATCCTTTTTTATACGTTCCAATCTCAATGCTATACAAAGGCTTGCCAAAACCGGCAAGGTAGAATTCGCAAATCATACATGGAGTCATTACAATTATGTGAGAAGCATTCATGAAACTTCTCCCAAAAAGAGAAAAGTATTGGAATATATTTCTCCGGATGTTTTAACTTTGGAAAGAATGGCTGAAGAAATGTATAGAGTGGAAAGTTCTTTTAAAAATCTAACAGGCTTAGAATTAAAAAAATATTACAGACTTCCTTATGGTGCATTGAACACATTGATTTTAAATGCCCATGCTTCTATCGGTTATTCACACCATATTATGTGGTCTTACAATTCAGTTGGATCTTTGGATATTCCGGATTATATATATAAACAATTTATTACCAGAAAAGACAAGAATGGAAAACCTGTAGTTATCAAGAATCCATTCTACAAAACCAGTAGAGAGGCTTTGGATTTTTTATATAAATGGGAAAAAGCCGATGAGAATGGTATGAACGGTGCGATCATCCTTATGCATTTAGGAAGCCCCAGAAAGTTCGATAAGCTCATTCATATTCTTCCTGAATTCATTGAAACTATGCAAAAAAAAGGCTACCGTTTTAGGACAGTAACAGAAGTCCTAAACGATAGCTTTGATTCTTAAATATCTAATCTAAACTTATCCTAACTATAATTTTGCTAATACATAGAGTCGATGAGATCTTTGTATTTATCCATGATCACATTTCTTTTCATCTTGAATAGATTGGTAAGCTCATCACCAACTTCCATTGGTTTTGGAAGAAATCTAAAATCAGCTAATTTCTCAAATGATTTAAATCCATTTGTAGTCGAGACCGTTTTCTTGATTACATTTAAAATTTCAGCTCGAACGTCTTTTCTCTGATTTAGATCTTCACCTTCTTTAATCTTATATCCGGCTTCTTCCAATTTGGAAATCTCAGGCCAAATCAGTGCTGTTAGATTTTTTTGGTCTTGACCTACCACGATTACTTGGTTGATAATCGCACTTTCCAGCAGGATATTTTCTATAGGAACCGGTTCAATGTTTTCCCCACCTAGTAGAACGATTGTGTCTTTAGCTCTACCACGAACAGAGAGTGTTCCATTGAAAGAGATGAAACCTAAATCTCCGGTATTCAACCATCCATTGTCCAGAGTTTTGGAAGTTGCTTCCGGATTTTTGTAATAACCTTGCATTACTTGTGGACCTTTTACATGAATGGTTCCTATAGTTCCGGTTGACAATGGATTTCCTTTGTCATTGAGAACTTTCACTTCTGTTCCTTCAGGAGGAAAACCTACCGAACCTTGAATTACTCGACCAACTTTTCTTACAGAAATAATAGGAGCACATTCAGTCATTCCATACCCTTCATAGACCGGAATACCTATCACATTAAAGAACTCATCCACGTGAGCGGGAAGTGCTCCTCCACCGGAAATGGTTCCTTTCAATTGTCCACCTAATACATCCCTAATTTTTTGAAACACCACTCTATCTGCAATTTGAGCAGGTAAGAAAAGATTTACAGATGCGGCTAAGGCAAAAGTTGTATTTTTAGCTTTTTCAAATACATCTTCCTCCTTTTGAATCAATTTATTTCCAGCCAAATAATCTACAGATTCTCTCCAAGTCTTACAGATATCATATGCCGTTTCAAAAACCTTTCTCTGAACATCGGATGCTTTTTCCAACTTTTGTTTAATTCCAGTATAGAGATTTTCCCAAAGTCTGGGAGCAGATGCCATAAAAGTAGGTTTTGCCTTTTGAAAATCTTCTCGGAGGTCTCTTACATTTGTATAATACATTGCAGCACCATTCGTGATGATTGCATAATCCATTGCTCTCTCAAATATATGCCATACCGGAAGAATACTTAAACCTCTATCACCCGGTTTTAAACCAACTAAAGGAGGCACTTGGATAATATTGTAGACCATATTTTGATGAGTAAGCATTACGCCCTTGGGCAACCCTGTAGTTCCGGAAGTGTAGATAATTGTAAAAAGGTCACTGCTTTTAGTTTCTCGCATTCTCTTATGAAGTTCTGACATATGTTGCGAACGTAACAATTCGCCCTTTTTTATTAGGCTATGAATAGAAAGAACATCTTCGGTTTCTTTCTTAAATGCTGAATCCAGAATAATCCATTTTTCAACTCTAGTCTTGGAACGAATTGATTCGAGAGACTTAAAAAGCTTTTCATCCTCAACAAAGCACAATTTGCTTTCGCTATGGTTGAGAATATATTCAATTTCTTGAGGAGTGGAATCCGATCCTCTAGGAACATCTACAGCACCGTTTATCAAGACGGATAAATCGGCTATAGCCCATTCGACTTTATTGTCAGCCATGATTCCCACTTTTTCTTGGGGTTTTAATCCCATTTCTATAAGAGCAAGACCTAGGTTTTCGGCTTTATGGAAAACTGATTTCAGTGTTTCACCCTGGAAATCTTTTTGGGCGTTTTTGGTAAAAAAAAGTTCTCGATCTCCATATTTTCCAAGAGAATAGAGAATAGCTTCGTTGATTGTTTGGTAAGAATTCATATTTCTAATAAGAATAGAATTATATTTATTCTGCAAGAAAAGTTTTTCTTTTTTTGAATTCTTTTACAAAATTTTCATGAGTTGGATTGAGTTCTATTGCTGAATTAAAATACTCATCACTCTGTTTTTCTCCCCCATCAAGATACCGATACAATACTCCAAGTTTCAGATAACTCTGAGCCATCTGAACGTCATTTTCTGCGAAGGCTTGGCTACGCTTCAAGTGATCAAATGCATCTTTATAATCTCCGGCATCAAGGTGACAAGAACCTAAGTAGTAATGAACCATATAGCTACCCTCATAATTTAGCATTCTACCTTTTATACGGTTCAACGCTACTATGCATTTTTTAGGTTCATCGATCTTTAAATAAGCCAAGGCAAGACCGAGACTTAGCTCTACAGAATCCCAGCCATTTTCTTCTACATAGGTTTTATTGGCTTCTCGATAGTTGATAGCTGCCTGTTTGTAGTCTTTAAGTTTGTATAAATTTGTAAATGCATGAAAAACAATAGCATCTAATTTTTCTTTGTTGCAATTAGAATTCTGTAAAAGAAGTTCATAATTCATAGAAACTTGTTCATAAAGTCCAAGTTCGAACTCCGACTTCATTATGTTAAGAAGATTGCCACAGACATGTCGTGGGGAATTTCCGAATTTTTGGTAGTATTCTTCATTTGCTTTATTTAGATAATAGATGAATTTGCTTTTGTTGTTATTTTCATATTTTTCTGCCATTGCTTGGTTTACAGCTCCGAGACCCTTGCAATTGATCAATTGTTCTTCTCCGTTGTAATAGCAGATTTTTTCTTTAACTCCATCCTCATCATAATCTTCTTCAACTCTAACTAGTTTGCAATTATTATAAATATAATTAATATCCGGATTACCGGATTGATTGCTATCTACAATTTTCTTTGTAATACAGTTTGGTTTTATTTTATCAAAATAAATAAACGTATCCGGCACTCCATTTTTATTCATATTAGCTTGACGAACTTCTACTTTGTTGGATTGATTTACGACTTTCCATTCAATGGGATAAAATCCCAATTTCGTATCTAATTGAAATTCGACAAAAGTTTTCCTTTTCAATTCCAAAGGTGTTGATTGACAGATGAAATTTGGTTTTTTGGTTTGTAAGTCTCGAATCTGAGGAAGGTAAAAATTCCAAATCAAATCTTCAATCTGAGGTCTATAGAGTGATGCAGGTTCCTTTAATTTTTTACGATAATACTGATGGCAAAAATTATGAATTCTATAAGCTATAGTTTCTCTGTTGTAAGAATTTGGGGCAGGACTATCTTTAAAACCAAAATAACTTCTGTGAGCTTGGTCGAGTTGAACCATGGAGGCTGTGTCTAAAAATTCCCAAAGATAATTTAAAGGAAGAGAATAAGCCGGAGTAGCAAATAAAAAGAAATAAATGGAAACAATAAATACTAAATTAATTTTCCTTCTCAGTTGCACTTTTACCAAACTAAAGATTTTTATTTTTTACGTAGAGGTCGTAGAGAACGTTATTTTCATAAGGATTCCCGATTTTCCTAAGAGAAAATAATTCACCAAGAGGAGAATTAGTTCCATCGCTTAGCATGAAAAGAGCTCTTGATGGATCATATCGGACTATTCCAATTATTTGCTTAAGTTCGCCTTGAGCTGCGATTGTATGCTCAACAATATCTTCTTCATAGATTTCTTTATTGTATTTATCCAACATACCGGTTGAAAAGTGAATTATAAGGTGAGAGGCATCTTCCAATTCTTTTCCATAGCGAAGTATTTTTCCATTTCCTCCGATAGCAAACCCTTTTCCCAAGAATTCTTTGGCGTGAACATCCCAGATTCTAAATTTTGGTTCAAAATTCATAGTTACTTACAGCTGAAGGAACCTAGCTTGAAATTCAACAAAAAAACAAAGAAAATTGACGGGTAGAATCCTTGGCTTAGAATGGATTACCAGATATGAAAATTATCACTGTGTCCAATATCAAAGGTGGAAGTGCGAAGTCCACTACCGCAATTTTTTTATCAGAGGCTCTATCTCGTAGGGGCAAGACTCTGGTAATTGATTTAGATATGCAAGCAGATTTGACTGATTACTTTCTACCGGATCTTTCTCCGGAAGAAATGGATAAAGGCAATGTTTTCAAACTTTTAACAGGAGAGTGTGATTTTGCCACAGCAGTGAAAAAAGGTGAATTCGCCGACGTAATTCCCGGTACAATAGAATTATCCCAACTCTCAGTCAGGGTAATGCAGAATTACTCCATTCTAAAGAGATTGGACACTCTACTAAAGGAAAATCGCGATTATGATTATGTTGTGATCGATACACCTGGTAGTGCAAGATCCGAATTGACAGTTTCCTTGGTTGCTTGTCATACGATTTTAATTCCTGTGATCCCGAGCAAATGGGCAATTCGAGCGGTGAATTTACTCTTGGATGAGATTGGAAATGCAAGGGAAATCACCAACAAAGAACATAGTGTATGCTTTGCTCCCAGTATGTTTGGTAAATCCAAAAAAAACCTGGATTTATTGGAAAGGCTAAAATCGCTAGAAGAGTTTCACACTCTTTCACCGATACCGAAAAGTGAATCCATAAAATCCATGGCTGAAAAAAGAAAAAAATTAAAAACAGGATCTGTTGGCTGGTTAGCCTATGATCAATTGGCAGAAGAGGTCATTCAATACTAATGAAAAATGAATTAAATTTTTACCATGAAATCAATCCAAATTTATCCTATGACAGAGAAACACTTCGCTGGAATGGATGGGGAGCTTATGAGGAAGACTTCCACGCGGCAGAACATATGCCGGCTATTTTGGATTTTTTGAGAGGGGAGTTATCGGTAGATTCATCTGTTTTTACACCTCCGGCTCCTCTCGAAGAAATCTCACTACCTAAAGCGAATCTTTCTCCTTTAGTCTTGAAGAATCTTCAGACTTTGGTTGGTAGCACAAATGTAACCATCGACAAAAGAGAAAGAATTTTACACTCTGCAGGTCGCAGTTATTATGATGTAGTTAGGTTGCATTGGAATGCGCTCAAGAATTATGTGGATGCAGTTGTTTATCCTCGGGATGAAAAAGATGTCACCAAAGTTCTACAATATTGCAATAAAAATAAAATCACAGTCATCCCCTATGGAGGTGGTTCTTCGGTTGTGGGAGCATTGGAAGCAATCAAAGGTAAATCTTCCAAATCCATTATTTCTCTGGATTTAACTCGCCTAAAATCGCTAATCGATATAAATGAAGAAAATCAAACAGCACAATTCCAAGCAGGAATTTACGGCCCACATTTGGAGAAAGCACTCAATGAAAGAGGTTATACTTTAGGGCATTTTCCTCAGTCCTTTGTTTATTCTACCTTAGGTGGATGGATTGCGGCAAGAAGTGCAGGGCAACAATCCAATCGTTATGGTAAGATAGAAGAAATGATTTCTTCGGTAAAAATGATCACTGTTGATGGCGAAATCGAAACCGGAACCTATCCTGCATCTTCGAGTGGACCCGATTGGAATCATATCATCGCCGGCTCCGAAGGGTTATTGGGTATTATCACTTCGGCTACTGTTAAAATTCGACCCATTCCGGAAAAGCGACTCTATTTTGGATTTCTTTTTTCGGAATTCAAGCAAGGTAAAGAATTCATTCGGGAAGTCAATCAAGCTGAAATTGAAACTTCCATGATGCGTCTATCCGATGAAGAAGAAACAAGACTCTTTGGAACCTTGGGAACGCTCGGAAAAAAAGGTATTCTGAGTAAATTAAAGCATAGTATTCAGAATAAAGTCCTATCATTTCACAAACTGGATCAATCCAAAACAGCATTGATTGTTGGATTGGACGGAGACGAAGAGACAGTTTATCAGAATTATATTAAAATTCGTGAAATTGCGAATCGCCATAAGGCATTCCATGTTGGAGAGAGTATGGGAAAGAATTGGATCAAGAACAGGTTCAACATGCCATTCTTAAGAAATCATATCATGGAATACGGATTTGGTGTGGATACTATGGAGACATCTGCTCCCTATGATAAGTTGGAAGAAATTCGAAATGATTTTCATTCGAAGATTCGGAAAGCTTTTCCTCATTCCGTATCCCTATGCCATATCAGCCATAGCTACCACAATGGAGCTTGCTTATACTTTACTGTAATCTTTAAAATGGATACAAAAAAACCGATAGAAGAATGGAAGAAATTGAAAAAAATTGCATCCGATGTTTTTCTCTCTCATGGTGCATCGGCGAGCCACCACCACGGAATAGGAAACGATCACAAGGATTGGTATCAAAAAGAATTTGGTAAGGTTGCAATTAGCGGCCTATCTGCATTAAAAGAAAGTTTGGATAAAAATGGGATTCTAAATCCAAATAAAGTTTTTCATAATTAATAATTAAAAAGAGGAATTAAAGTATGTTTGCAAATGCAAAAGATAAGTTTGAAAACTTAAAGAAAATGAAAAGAATGCGTTCTCAAGTGAAAAGTCTTGAGAAAGAATTGCTTTTGGTGAATTTTGACGGAGAGTCAAAAGGTGGGCATGTAGTCTGCTCCATGGATGGGAAATTCAATATTAAAAAATTGGAAATCAGTGATGAAATTCTTGCCAAAAATGACAAAGATCATTTGCAAAAGTATATCATAGATGCAGTACAAAGAGCTTTATCTGCGGCGCAAAAAGGTTCTGCACAGAAAGTTCAAGAAATGGGTGGATTGCAAGGATTGGGATTATAAATCCCAATCCAAAGTCATTCACTGATCGTTAATTTCTAAATCTTGATTTTTGAATTTTAAACGTCAGCAGGTAGAATTTTCACTTCCACTCTTCGGTTTTTACCATCTTCAGGTCTAACACCTTCCAGTGGAGTGGAAGAGCCTAATCCTTTAACAGATGTAATTCTTTTTCTCTCAATACCGTTAGAAGTCATCTTGGACACTACTTGATCTGCTCTATCTTTGGAAATTCTTAGATTGCCGGATTCCGGACCGGTTCTATTGGCATGACCTGTTACACCAACATTGGTTTCCGGATAAGCAGCCAAGGCTTCAGCGAGTTTTGCAACATTATCTTTTCCGGTTCCTTTTAGATCAGATTTTCCATTTTCAAATGAAATATCTCCGTCCATTTTAACTCTAAGTGCAACAGTTTCGCCGGTGGAACGATCTTTTACTTCTTCGAGTTCGATTCCGTTCTTACCGAAATTTTCTTGGATATCTTCTTTCATCATATTCAGATACAATCCAACCCCAAGACCCGCTAGACAGCCTGTAGCTAAACCGATAGTTTTACCCTTGTTCTGAGCTTTTCTTTTCTTGAATACATTGAAAACTTGATTCTCCAATTTCTTCCGTTCTTTGTTGTCTTTAGCTCTTTGCATTTCATCATAGACAGCACCGAAGGCAAGCCCTGTTCCACAACCAAGACCTGTGGTCATATACAACCTTTTCATTGCATCCGAACAGGATGAAAAGAAAAGCCCGCAAATAAATGTAATAAGTATAATCTTTTTCAAAATTTTCTCCCTAAATTGATATTCTGGTTATAAACTAATTTGTTTGTTTCTCTTGCAAAGAAAATTAAAAAATTTCTATATCCCCTATCTACTGGATTAATATCCAAATCGATCCGAAAGTAGTTTTACTACTTGATCCGGTCTGGAATTCGCCTGAGCAATCATGGCAACACCCGACTTGGTGAGCACTTGATTTCTCACAAAACCAACTACTTCTTCCGCCATATCAGCATCACGAATTCTGGACTCGGAAGCAACCATGTTCACATAATTATTGGATAGAGAACCTATGGTAAGTTCCAGTCGGTTGTAATAGGCTCCCAGATCTGCCCTCTGACGGTTAACTCGTGAAATGGCATCATCAATTAAGCTGATTAGATCATTTGCCTTTGCCGGAGTAGAAAGGGAAGATTTTCTATCTCCCTCTACCAATTTTAAAGAAGAGGCATTCATAGTTCCAATGTAGATTGAAAGCTTCTCATCTTGATTGGCTCCCACATGCAAAACCATGGGGGCACTTGCCGCTCTGGCAAATCTTCCGTCGAGTGGTCTCACTCGGTTGAATTCGGCTGTTTTACCGATGCGATCCACTTCTTCGATGAGTTGGGAAACTTCCAGTTGCACCAATTGTCTATCCTCGGTAGAATAGATTCCATTAGAAGTTTGGATGGAAAGTTCTCGAAGTCTTTGGAGAATTCCATTGACTTGATCCAAAGATCCCTCAGTCACTTGCAAGAAAGACAACCCATCTTGAGCGTTCCTTTCTGCTTGGGCAAGTCCGCGGATCTGCGTTCTGAGTCTTTCGGAAACTGCAAAACTAGGTGCATCGTCACCCGGTCTATTGATTCTCATCCCGGTAGAAAGTCTTTCCATGGACTTGTCCATGTCTGAATTGGTTTGTTTTAAAACGCGGTTGGCAGTGAGGGCACTGATGTTGTGATTGATTTTCATGGTCACACTCCTTGTGAAAAAAATTCGGATCCTTCCGATTTTTTTTAGAGCCGGTTCAAGTATTGCTTTTGTATGCCGATAATCGAACTAGGGAAACTCTAAATTAAATAAATAATGGATGAAAAGATATTGTCAAGTCTTTTTTTGGCTAAATCTTGGTATTGAATGAAAATATATACAAAAACAGGCGATCAAGGTGAAACCTCTCTAGCCATCGGTGGAAGAGTTAAGAAATACGACCCAAGAGTGAGTCTCTACGG
>JAFIGA010000267.1 GCA_020831715.1 Leptospira sp.
CAGCGAACCACATAGTACCATTGGCGATGAGAGTCTTGACTTCCGTGTTCGGGATGGGAACGGGTATTACCCTCTCTCTATAACCACCAGAATTCCATTATTTTTCGGATGGGTGGGAAGTCAATATAAAATTAATAAAAATGTTTTGTTTTTGGAATTTTTTTTTGAGAGGGAGGGCAGGGTTAGAATGCGAAGTAGATGAAGCTTTGAGAACCGGGGGCAGAGAAACACAAGAGCAAAAAGAATTGAACCAGGAAGAAGATGACTAAGGATCTTGTATTGTTCATCATGTTTTTGATTCGGTATTTTTCGAAGATAAATCCTGTTATGGTAACGAGTAGTATGAGTTGGAAGTAGGAAAAATTTTGGAATGAATTAGTAATGGAATCACTGTTAAAGAGAAGCATTGTTTTTAGCATGGCGAATGCATCCTTAAGGGTTTCAGCCCGGAATAGTGGTAGACCCAGTCCTATGCAAAAGATGGTAAAGAAATAGCACGCAACGAGATAAGGCTTTCCTCCATGTTGGTTCAACCAATCGCGTAATTTGGTTTTGGAATATTCCTGTTCTGTACTGAGCATAATTGTGTGCCAAATTCCCCAAGCTAGATAGTGGTAAGCGGCTCCGTGCCACAATCCACCAAATAAAAATGTAATCAAGATATTGCGGTGAAGTTGGAGTTTGCTTCCGCGAGAGCCTCCCAAGGGAATGAAAATGTAATCTCGAATCCATGTCGTGAATGAGATATGCCATCTTGACCAATGCTCAGATATACTTGTTATATTGAATGGGAAGAAAAAGTTTTTGTCGAATTGGTAACCGAATAGTCTTGCAACACCGATTGCAATATCGGTATAGCCTGAGAAGTCGAAATAGATCTGCCACATGAAAGCAAATACTCCTGTCCAGATTTCGAAAGCGTTCATGGATGAATAATTCTTAAAAACAGAATCTACTACAACAGCCAGGTTGTCAGCAAAAACTGTTTTTTTGGTAAAGCCCAGAAGTATGAGTATGAAGGAGTATTTGATTATTTCGTAGCTTACGGCTTGTCTGTCTTTTAGATCCCGAAAAAAAGTCTCTGCCCGAACGATTGGTCCTGCAACTAGTTGAGGAAAAAAAGATACATACAAGGCAAAATCTATAAAAGATTTCTTGGCTTCAATTCTTTCGTTGTATACATCCAATGTGTAACTTATGGATTGAAACGTATAAAAAGAAATTCCAACAGGAAGGATAATATAATATTCGGTGAAATAATGCTGGTTGATGAAGTTTATATCATTGATGATTCCGAGAAAAAAATTGCTGTATTTGAAGTAACCTAAAAATCCTAAGTTGGTAGTAAGAGAAAGGAAGAGGAATATTTTTCTCTTCTTATCGGTTTTTTCGAGTTTGGAGATAGAAATGGCGGCAACGTAATCAACTAATATAGAAAATATGAGAAGGAATATGAAATGGGGATTCCATGACATATAAAAATAAAAACTAGCAACAAGCAAAAAAACTTTTTGAAGTCTATTTTTTAGTAAATTATAGATTATGAGAACTACGGGAAGAAATATTAGAAAATGTAAGGAGTTGAATAGCATTTATTTCAATTCCTCTCGTTTGATTTTTTCTATCAATTCGTCAGCCAATTTATTTGAAAAGATTTCATTGCCTTTTTGATTTAGATGGACTAAGTCATAGAAATAATTCGGGCTCTCTTCTTCGGGGAAGGCGCGATAAAGATCAATGACATGATCTCCCAATAAAGAAGAATATTCAGATTTCCAAAATGCAATTCTCTCGGGATAATTTACATAATTCAAATATTTGGGAAGGGGAGGGAACACATTGATGACTTTGATGTTTCTTTCATTAAAAATGCTATACAATTGGGATAATCTTAGTTTATACCTTTCGGTAGATTCATTTCTTCCCGACTCCAGTTTCTTTTCGTTTGCTACATAGCAAGTGCTGTAAATAGAGTCACGGTGCATCGTATCGGAACCTTCCGCTATAGGTGCAAAAGGATGGGAAACCTGCATGCACTCTTCCAGATTGGAAAAACCGTATTGAGAGAGACTTAACTTGTATAGATTTGAGTAAGAGGAAATACCGAATTCTTCTTTTTCCTTTATGGATCTACCCATATACTTAATTCTTAATGCCGGATTCAAAATCCAATCACCAATATCTCTTCTATAAGTAACAAGTTTAATGGAAATAAAAATTAAATCGGAAAAGGAAATATCATATTGATAATCATTTGTTTTCTTGAAAACACTACTTCGATTGAACTCTGAAATCATAGCAAGTGTGCCGGTAGATATTGTCTTGAAATCGACCCATGGCATTTCTGCTTCGTTGACATGGATGATGTATTCAACATTTTTAAACTTTTCCAATACCTTTTCAACAGCTAGAGCTTGCACAATCAATTCAGCTCCCGGAATGGCAATGGATTGAACTCTATAGCCGAAAGGAGAGAGTCTATCATTCAATATTTCAGTGGATAGACCTTCGTATGCCATGGAAGTGCCAACAATTAGGATATTGGGATCCAACTCTTGTTGTTTATCAATGGCATGGTCTGTAATTCGATTTACATTTGCAGCAAAGGAATTTCTTTTTATAAAAGGTTTATAGCAACCAAACTGCATCATTATTTCCATGCTCAAAATAATGAGAATGGTAATAATGAATGCCGGGTCTTTTATAAATTTTAAGTATTCGGTCATTTAGATTCCAAAACCAAGATAGAGTCTAAATGAATTGAATCAATAAAATAAATAAATTAATTTAAGTCTTCCAAGACACATCCTTTTTTATCATTTTGGAAAATAGCCGTATTGGTTCGTCCCAATCCTGAAACAGTAACTTTTTTCGATTCCTTGTCCAATTGAAAATCAGATATGGGAACCCACTGTCTGGCATAATGATGACAGAAGTCTTCGTCTTCTCTTACGACAAAATAACATGAACAAAACTCTTTTGAATAAAAGGAAGAGATGATAGAAGGAAAAGCTGTCAAATTCTTCCAATTCGATATGGTCCAAAACAATGCGATATCAAATATGATGAATAGAATGAGAAATAGAATTATATTTTTAGTTTTCATTTTTTTACGCTCTCAACTATATATTTTAAAAATTGATTGTTGTCCCAGTATTTTGTATTTCTATCATCTCCCAATCTTACTACAACCATATCCAAACTTGGAATTACGAAAATTCTCTGACCCCAATGGCCCGAACCATAGAAGGTATCGGAAGGAGCATCAGGGATTGGTTTTGGAATACCGGCATCGGGAACTCCTGTGTTCGCATACCACTGTGCTGTATATACATTTTCTTCCAAACCATCGTAATAGGGAGTCTTACCATATCCGATGGAAGGAGTTCTGGTAAAGTTAATCCAATCTTTACTCAGCAAAGTTTTATTCTCCCATTTACCATTGTTTAGATAAAGGTATCCGAATTTTGCCAGATCCCTTGGAGTTGTGTAGATATAGGAGGATCCTACATAGGTTTTGGAAGCATCGTGTTCGAATGTTATATTTTTTATTCCCAGAGGGTTAAAAAGTTCTTTCCAAGGAAGGTTTTCATATTCATCTCCATAAACATTTTTCAGGGCAAGAGAAAGAATGTTAGTATCGCAAGAAGAGTAATACACGAATGTACCGGGCTCAGCTCTCATGGGCAATTCTGCCGAATAAGTTCCCATGTTCTTTCTACCCATGGTGTAAAGCATCGCTATCACTGTTGAATTCAATGGATTGCTTTCATAACCTTCATTGGCGGCAAGCCCTGAAGTCATTGTTAAAAGGTGACGAATTGTAATTTTCTTGTGTTCCGGAGTTTTCGATAGCTCAGGAACGATATTGTATGCAGGATCATCTAAATTGATTTTATTATTTTGTATTGCTACACCAACTAAAGTATTGATATAACTTTTGGCAATTGACCAAATAAGATGTTTGGAATCTTTCTCATAACCTCTGGCATAATTTTCATAAACCAGATAGCCACCACGAATAATGACCACTCCATCGGTTCTAGTGCCTTGACGGTCTTCTTCTGTACCATCGATGGTAAAGGCATATTTTTCCATCTCTTTTAATTTTTCCGAATCCATCCCTTTGGATTCAGGTGACGCAGTTTTCCAACCTTGAGTGGGCCAATAATCTCTTTTGGGAGGATTGAGATCTGCTATATTAACAGGGTCTCCGTAGCTCTTGAGTTCAACTTTTCCCTTGCCGCATCCAATCATAAATAAAGTGGATACAAAAATAAAAACAACCAAATATCGCATCATTTGAATACTCCTACCAACGATATCCAAATAATATTTGGATATGTATTCATGGAAAGCGAAAAATTAGGAAGGATTTACCTTCTTTGCATAATCCAAAAGTATCTGCACCATATTGTGTAAGCCGTTTCTTCTGCTGATAGATAGAAACTTCTTTAGTCCAATTGTTTCTAGAAAATCCAAACTCGCTTCTGCAATATCGGACGGTTTGTGACCTGAGAACACTTTTACCAAAATGGCAATTAACCCTTTGGTTAGGGATGTATCGCTGTCTGCATAAAATATGAGCTTACCATCTTGAATTTCAGGAGCAATCCAAACTCGAGACTGGCAACCCGGTACTAAAAATTCATCTTTCTTTTTATCTTCAGGATAAGGTGGGAGTTCTTCGCCCAATTCTATCAAAACTTGGAAACGCTCTTCCCAATCAGTGAGTTCAGAAAATTCTTCTATGATTTCATCTTGCAATTCAGAGATAGATTTCATAGTTACCTCTTTTTATTTTTTTTTCTTAGATAGAATCTACCATCGCTTAGTTTAACTCGGTGCTCAGTCATCACCGATAACTGAACTTTTTGTCCGGGTTTAGGGTAGAAATAATAACTTACTCTATTTACGCTGTCCATGGGATAAACTTCATCTGCAGAAAATTCAATAATTTTACTCTCAAAACGAACTGTAATACAGGTAGGGGGTTTCTCCATAACATTACAAAATTCTCCATCCGGTGGGTATCTTTTTTCAAATAATCCACAATTGGTGGAATACAATGAAATTAATATCAACAAAAAAAATCTGAATTGTTGCTTGAATTTATATATCATCTTCATCTACAGTCTCCTGCTGTTTCTCGCTGGGAATATCAATGTTTAGATCCGGTCTCATGCCCGACCATTCTTTCAGTTGTTTGATATATAATTTATTTTTGTCTCTGCCTGATTTGTGCTCTTCGAGCAAAAGATCTATTCCTTTCTTGGGAAGGTTTTGTTTAAAAAATATTCTTGCCTCCGTAAGTGTTGCCTGGATTGTAATTGGATCATTTTCAGAAGATTTAACTTTTCTCAAGTGATTCAGAGCAAGAACATAATCTTTTCCGTAAAAATATGTCTCACCTTTAATGAAGTTCACTTCCCTTTCAGTTAGGAGAAGTTTACCTGAATAATTCTCATTAGCATTCATCTCTAGAAGCTTTTCTAAATCTGTCAGATTGCCATTACGAATAGCATTATAAAACATAAGCCAAGTAAAAGGATGCGTCAATTCAGAATCCAATTTCTCTGGATTGATATCCTTATAATCCGAGTATAATGCAGAAGGTTGCTTTTTATTGCGAATGGACTCTCCCAAAAACAGCAAAAAACGATTGGACTCCTCTTGGTCAAAACCCTTTTGAAACATAGCAGCTCTTTTTGCATGGATGAATAGTTGATTGGAATCTTCTTTTGCTTTTTCATTGTCTCCAAAAAGCAATTGAATTGGATCATTCAGCCTCTTAACAAGGGAAAAAGAATCAAATCTCACTCCACTCAGCATCAATTCATAGTAATATGCCTGCGCCTTGAAGTAACTTGCGGATGGCTTGAGAGGTTCCTTTTCAAGATAATCGTTTGTGTATGTATGAAAATCTCGTGTAAGAATATCGGTTAGTTCATTTTGTTCTAGGGCAATTTGAATTTTTTCTTTTTGCTTGCCTATCTTTTGTGATAGATCGCCGGCTAGGAAAATTCGAATTTTTCTTTCTTGGGAGTATAAAGCTCCTAAAATCAGAATAAAAATTACAATAAAAGCGTAGGGAGCTTTCGATTTCTTTTTTTTGTATTCGTGGTGACGGGGTAAGAATACCATATATACCAGATTTTTAGTTTTTTCTCAGGATTCATCTTTTTTTTCACCTAGCCTCTTGACAGAATAGTTGTATTCGGTGTATAAATACATATGGCAATAGATGATGAAATTTTTGAAGAAATAGAAGATGAAGAAGACATAGAAAGTGTTACCTTCGCCTGTGAAGATTGTGATCATAGATGGATTCCCGATGATCTAGACGAAATGATATGCCCCCTCTGCGGTTCGGATAATGTAGTGGAGCTGTGATTTCTAGAATTAATCGGTTATTTTTTTGGGTATTCCCTTTAGTGTTCAACTTGATTCCTTTGGATTCGGTTCATTCTGCGGATTTGGATTTTCTCTCTCTAAAGAATGAATTTAAAAAAGGGAATTACTCTTTTGTTGCGGCTAAGTCGAAAGAAACCATAGAAAAAGAAGAATACCAGCCTAAAGACGAGAGATTGGTTCTTTTGTTTGTTTCCTCCTCCTCTTCTTTGAGTGAGATGGATGGGTTATTGGAAAAGTGCTATCAGGCAAATTCCAACCGAGGATCTGTTTTCTACAATTCCATCTACCTATTTATGGAAAGAGGCTTAGTCGTAGGTGACCATTCCAATGTTGAAAAATGGGGATATCGATTTAGACAGAATGGCCAACAATCTTCTCGATATGCGGAAGGATTGTATCTTTATGCATCCATGTTTTATGAATCGAACCGTCCCAAGGATGCTCTTTTCGTAATTAGCTTGGCACTCAAGGAATCTCCTCCTGCTGTTTTACAATCAAAGTTGTTTCGTCTCAAAGATTTTATCGATTTGGAGCAAAAAAAAGGAATAACTCAGTGAGCTCTTCACTTCGCGTTCAATCCGGTGGCAAGAAGGGGATGCCCATTCCCATCCCTCCCGAAGTAAAAGGAAATGCTCAATTTACACCTTCACTCTTAAAAAAATCTTTAACAGGACGAATCCTTTCCTTTGCAGAATCCGGAGTATTGGATCTGAATCGGTCATTGTTCATAGATCTTTTTGCCGGTTCCGGTCAGATAGGTTTTGAGGCAATGAGTTTGGGATTTGCTAAGGTAGCTTTTATGGAATTGGATAAAAAAAGATTTTCTCATCTACTGGAATTCAGCTCTAAAGAAAAATTGGATGCTTTATTTTATCGCAAGGATGGGTTTCGTTTTTATAATAATTTTGATCTGAATTTTGAACCCGAAAGTGTTGTTTATTTCTTGGATCCACCTTATAGCTTCTGGGAGACCGGCACTGAAAAAATCCGGACACTCATAGAGCAGATACAAGCTTCCTATCCTTCTTCCAATTTATTTATATTTATCCAAGCACCCAAAAAGATTGAATTGGTCGGAATAGAATCTGTTGTGTTTGGAAACAACTTGTTGTATTTTTGGAATAGATTACGAGATTGATAGAATAATTTTTGGATATAAAAACATTCCATGATCAGAAAATTTAAAAGATCAATTTTATTTATATTTTTTTTAACAATTTCCAATTCTGTTTATTCTCAAAATCGTTTTCCTTCCTTTCAAGAATTTAAATCTCAAAATTCCGGAAGCGATCTGATCCTATTGGATCGAAATGAAAAAATTATTCATACAGAAAGACAAAATTTTCAATATAGATCAATCGAATGGTGGGATGCAAAAAAACTTTCGCCCAATTTCATTGAGGCATTGCTCCATGCGGAAGATAAAAAGTTTTATGAACACAAGGGTGTGGATGGGAATGCATTTTTCTATTCAGTTTGGAATTGGCTTTTATTTAAGCCATATCGTGGAGGTTCAACGATAACCATGCAAGTTGTTTCTATGCTAGAGTCTGAACTGGGTGGATTCGGTAGAAAAAGAAGCATTTCACAAAAGTTACGGCAAATTCAAGCCGCTGATGATTTGGAATACGAATGGTCCAAAGAAGAAATTCTCACTGCATACATAAATATGATTCCTATGAGGGGTGAGTTGGTTGGAATACCTGTATCTTCTCTTGCTATGTTTCAAGTCGCACCAAGTCAGTTGAATAAAAAAATGAGTTTATTATTGGTTGTATTGATTCGTTCTCCGAATGCCAATCTAAAAGATGTTCAATCCAGAGCGATGAATTTGAATCGATCCTTAAAATGGAATATTCCGGAAGATGAATTACTCGACTATTTAGCTGAGCATTTGGATCAAAAAAACCTGAGCGCATGGATCAAGAACAATGCATTCCACTTTTCAAAACGGTTTTATAACGGTAAAACGGGAGTTCATAAATCCGGTTTGGACTATGAGTTGCAAAAGTTCGTGGTGAGTTCCCTGAAAAACAATCTCTTGGATGTTCGGGATCGAAATGTGAAAGATGGAGGTGTGATAGTTTTGGACAATGAGTCCGGAGATATTCTCTCCTATGTAGGAGGATTGGATGAACTTTCCAGTGCAAAATATGTAGATTCTGTATCTGCAGAAAGACAGGCGGGTTCTACATTGAAACCATTTTTGTATTCTTTGGCAATTGAAAAAAAAATCATGACTGCAAGTTCAATTTTGTTAGATGAGCCATTGGATTTGGATGTTTACAGAGGGATCTATAGACCCGGTAATTATGATAAAAGTTTCCAAGGAAAAGTATCGGCAAAGGTAGCGCTTGCCTCTTCATTGAATATACCGGCTGTAAGAACCATCGTTCTTACAGGGATTCCTGAGTTTCATCAAAGATTGAAATTATTGGGTTTTTCCAATCTTAGAGAATCCGATTACTATGGGTATTCTCTGGCTCTTGGAACAGCTGACATCTCTTTGCATCAATTGACTAACGCTTATTCAACCCTGGCTCGAATGGGTAAAAATTCCGAAGGAGAACAAGTTGTATCTTCGGAAGCAAGCTTCATCGTATCCGATATTTTATCGGATCGAGAAGCCAGAAGCAATACATTTGGTTTGGAAAATCATCTCTCTACAAAATTTTGGTCGGCAGTCAAGACCGGAACCAGTCAGGATATGAGAGACAACTGGTGTGTGGGATATACATCACGATTTACAGTCGGAGTATGGGTAGGTAATTTTAGTGGAGAGGCTATGCGCGATATTTCCGGTATAACAGGTGCTTGTCCGGTTTGGAGAGAAGTTATGGAGTATCTCCATAGAAAATATCCATCGACTAGGTTAAATAAACCTGCGTCTGTTATCGAAAAGTATGGATTTTATTATTTGCCGGACACGGCACCGCATGAAGATCCCAATATTTCAGAAAATTCCATAACTTTTGAGAGACCCATACGAATTAGCTATCCGGTTGACGGAATGATATTCGCGATAGATCCGGATATTCCCCCTGATAAGCAAAGGATTTTATGGGAAGCGAGCGGAGTTCGGGATGATCTCTATTGGTTTTTGGATGGAAAAAAAATTGCAAAAGTCGATAAGCCTCATCCCTGGAAACCAAAGCCCGGTAGATACACGCTTAGATTGGGCAGGAGTTGGCTTGATTTCTCTCATAGCATCAGTTTTGATGTTCGATAATTTTGACTTTTCGTATTTAGTTTCCATGAGAACTTAGTTGTATCATGGCTAAACCAATAAAATTCTCTCATATTTATACAATCAAAGTTGCTTGGGGCGAAATGGATGCTTTCGGGCATGTTAATAATGTTACTTATGTTCGCTATTTTGAATCGGCTAGGGCTGATTATTTTACCAAGATGAATATCTGGGATTCACCTCAAAAACCTCTCCAGGCCGGACCGGTTCTCACCCATTTGGATATGGACTACAGAAAACAAGTTGTGTTTCCTGCTGATATAGATGTAAGTTTGGAGATTCATTCCATCAGCAGTAGAGGATTTGAAATAGTTACTTCCATGTGGAATCAGTCTAATGAGTGTGTATTGACAGGTAGGGCTAATTTTATCTGGATTGATTTTCAATCCGGGAAACCGGTATCCATTCCGGAAAGTCTGAAAAGTCATTTTGCCTATTTAAGTTAATTTCGGGAGAATAGATTTAAAATCTATGAGTGAAGAAAAAGGAAGAAGAAGAGCGGATAAATTCCAATTGGATCTGCAATTATTGAAGATTGCCAGAATCTGTTTAGGTGTTTTCTTTACCTTTATTTTCTTTGGAATATTAACTCCTGTAGATGAATTGGGACTCCATGATCCTGCATGGATTAGGTGGACTCATTCTGCTCTGATGCTCTCTTTGTTCATGGGAACCTATTATTCTTCTTGGGTTCGAGACCGATTGCAATTTTTGCTTAATATAGCGTTTTATACGATGAGTATCCATTCTTTTTTGGTTTTGTATTGGAATGGTTTGAATATCAGCTACCTTGTTGGTATGGTTCTTGTTATAAGTTGTATTGGAATTAGTTTTGTTCAGAGGAAATGGTTGGTTGCATATTTGATATTTGTAATTCTTGTTTCCATTCCGGTGGGATTATATTCGGAGAATCCGACAGTCCCATTGTATTTGTTTTATCCCACTATTGTAACTCCTGCTTTGGTTTCTTATCTTACTTTGAATGTTCGATTGAATGCGATTGAGAAACTCAGAGAGTCCGAAAAACAATTGAGTGAGTATTTTGCCAGAATGTCTTTGGATTTAGAGCTTGCTCAAGAAACTCAAAAGGCTCTAGTTACCCTTCGCTTCCCAAAAAACGATCGCTACCAAATGGCAGGGTATTATAATTCTTACGATCAAGTAGGTGGTGATGTTCTGTCCGTTGAGAGAAGACCTGATGGAAAGATGAATATTTTATTCGCCGATGTGACAGGGCATGGAGTTGCTTCAGCGATGGTTTCCGCAATGGCTATATTAGCTTTCAAGATTGTTTCCAGGTCAAATATGCTTCCAGCTGAGTCCTTGCAGATTATGAATGATACACTTCGTCCCTTGGTAGTCAATCATAATATTAGCGCATGTTTTGCTACATTGGATCATGAAAACAAAATACTTGATTATTCCTATGCCGGTCATCCTTCTATCATACTTATTCGTGATGGAAAATATACCGAGTTGGAAGGAAGAGGAAGCCTGCTATTGGCTCCTTTTCCACCTAAAGTGAGTGATTTTCGTGCGCGTTTACAATCCGGGGACAGGGTCTTGTTTTTTTCCGATGGACTCTACGAACTCTTCAATGAGAATAAAGAATTTTACGGAGAGGAAAAATTTTATGAATCTGTGATTCGTAATTTAGATCAATCCGGAGAAGCATTTCTACGTTCTTTGGTAAAAGAATCATTGGATTACGCCAAGGGAGTATCCGAAGACGACATGACCTTATTGTCGATAGATATAACTTAATAAAATTTAGAAGTCTCCGATTTTAGAACTAATCGGAGACATTTCTATCAGGAAATACTATGCTTTTTCAGCTTCTTTCTTTTTATTTTCTTCTTCAATAAATTTGGATTTTAACTTTTCCAACATGTCCACAACGAAGGGATCCTGTCTTCTGTTTTCAATGGCAAATCTCAATGCAGCTTCCGCTTCGGGGTCTCTTTTTTCGTCTTTACGATGAATGTTGAAAATTGCCAATATACATGCATAAACAACGTCCCCGTTTTCTGTTGATTCAATTTTTTTCTTCAGAGCAGAAGTGGATTCTCCTGACTTGCCAATCACACCTAAGGTAATAGCCGCTTCACTTGCGATTGAAGGGTTTTCGGATTCATTCAAAAGGGTGATGATTGCAGGAATTTGGGACTGATCTTTTTTTTCAGCGAAATGCTTCAATGCTTGGGTCTTTTCAATATCAGTACCGGAAACCAAAATTGTTTTGTAATCATCAGTAGATATTGGTGCCTTTTCAGTTGCATCCTCTTCCTCCGCAAATACAGGGATTGTAAGGGCAAATAATAATACGGCTGTGCTAATTTTAAAAATATTCATTTGAAAGAACTCCTCGTTCAAATATTAGAAAAATGAATCAAATCGTCAACTAAAAATCTGCTTTTCCTCTTATGTTCTCTCGGAAAAATGGGAAGAGAGTCTTATTCTAGATGAAAAAAATTTTTCAAATCATTCGGCTAATTAAAGAAGATTTCTTTCCAATAAGAATCCTGGATAAATATCTCTTTATGGAGTTTTTCAAAACTTTTTTGGGAACTCTCCTAATGCTTACAGCAATGATTTTGGTATATGAAATCACAAATAACATGAAATATTTTGTGGATAATAAAGAAAATGCTCATTATGCCTACATGTACATTGGTTTCACTATTCCCTCCATGATTGTTCAGGTTGTTTCTCCCAGTTTGATGTTCAGTGTATGTTTCGTTGTTGGACAATTCAGTGCAAACAAAGAATTGGTTTCCACAATGGTTGCCGGAGTATCGTTTATAAGAATTGTAACACCTATTTTGTTATTCGGTCTTTTTATGTGGCTGACAGTTGCCTTTTTTACTCAATTTTTGGTGATTCCTTCCACGAAAATTGCCCAAGAGAATCAATCTTTCATGATTAAGGGATCCGGAAGGCTTACCGATTTGGTTTATCAATACCATGTGAAGGGAAAAGAAGGTTTTTATTATGTATATTGGTATGACGAAAAAGAAAGTTCCATCAAAGGTGGTTTCAATTATATTAAAGTTCCTCCGGGTGGTCTGCCGGATTACGTAGTTTCGGCACAACGAGCAACATACAAACCGGAAACAAATACTTGGACATTGACCGATGTAGAGCAAATATTTTTTGATAATGATCTCAGTATAAAGTCTATTGACCGCGCTCCGGAAAAAGAATTTAAATTCCCTGAGTCGATTGATTATTTCGCCAAGCCCATTCGTAATCCTGATGGATTGAATTATTGGGAATTAGGCGATGAGGTGGAGACAAGAAAGGCAAAGGGTGTACCCTATTTGGATTTAATTGTCCAGAGGCATTCCATATTTGCCATGCCATTTATGTCATTTGTAGTTGTGGCAATAGGAGCTTTGGCGGGTGGGCTTACAAAAAAGTCAGCAGGTGTTGCATCATTGGGAATCACAATCGCCGTTGTGCTACTATACTATATTTTCTATTCTACGGGTAAATCTTTAGGTGAAAGTGGGGGTGTGCCTCCTTTCATTGCTATTTGGTATACGCCCACAATTTTTATTGGTGGTGCCTATTGGCTGTATAAGAAAATGAATGTTTAAATAGAAAATATGCAGATTTTTTCTTGGCAAGGGAGATAAGCATAAGATTCTATAAATACAAGCCTATGAAATTACGAGAATCCAATTTAGAAAAATTAAGAAAAACAACCTTCGATGTATTGATTTTGGGTTGTGGAATCAACGGTGCGGTCTCTGCCGCCAGTTTAGCCGCTAAGGGTGCGAAGGTTGCATTGATTGATATGGGTGATTTTGCCTCGGGAACCAGTCAAGAATCATCAAACCTCGCTTGGGGTGGAATAAAATACTTGGAAAGCATGGAATTCTTCTTGGTTAGAAAGCTCTGCATGTCCAGAAATCACTTGATGAGGAGCTACCCCTCCACCGTCCAAGAAATTCGATTTTATACAACTATAGAAAAAGGATTCCGATTTCCTGCTTGGTTTATCTGGCTCGGAACTTGGTTCTATTGGGTGGTTGGTAATTTTTTTACTCTGTCTCCTCGTTTCCTGACCAAATCCAGAGTTGCGAATGAAGAACCTGTTGTGAAGACAGACAACGTAGAAGGAGGATTCGAATATTCGGATGCTTATCTACATGATAATGATGCTAGATTTGTTTTCAATTTCATCCGTGGTGCACTCAATTACGGATGTATTGCCGCGAATTATGTTCAATCCTTGGGTTCTCAGAGAGAGGGTGACTTCTGGACTACTTCTGCGAAAGATGCAATCACCGGAAAACGTTTTGAAATTAGATCCAAACTCATCATCAATACTTGTGGGCCTTGGGCTGATGAAGTAAATGAAAAGTCAAATGTACAAACTGAACACCATCATGTTTTTTCCAAAGGTATACATCTCATTGTGGATAGAATATCGCCACATAAAAGAGTTCTTACTTTTTTTGCCGATGATGGAAGATTGTTTTTTGTGCTTCCCATGGGAGCTAAAACTTGTATTGGAACAACAGATACAAAAGTAGATACACCTCGTCCTGAAGTTACAGAAGAGGATCGAGATTTCGTATTGTCTAACATTAACAAAAGATTGAATTTGGAAAAACCGATCACAAAGGAAGATATTATATCCGAGAGATGTGGTGTTCGGCCATTGGTTTTAAAGGGCAGTGGTGGATCCAATAAAGACTGGGTGCAACTTTCCAGAAAGCATGAAGTGGAATTCAACCTGGAAAAGAAGCATATGACTGTTTTCGGCGGAAAATTAACCGATTGCATCAACGTGGGTGAGGAAGTGGCATCTCTTGTGAAACGTATGGGAATAGAATTTCAATATCCCAATAAACGTTGGTATGGTGAGCCTGATCCGGCTATTTATGCCGAATATATCCATCAAGCTAAGTTGATGAATGTCGATTCGTATACTGCGGCTGATTCTTCCGAACCTATTAGCCAGCGTTTGTGGAGACGTTATGGAGCTCAGGCAATTGGACTACTGGAAAATATCAGAGAAGATCCAACCCAGGCTGAAGTGATGATTGCTGGAACAGAATACATTAGATGTGAAATCCACCAGGCGGCAAGAAGAGAAATGGTGGAAAAGTTGGAAGATTTCCTTCGAAGACGTTCCAAGATTTCTCTGGTTGAGCGGAAAGAAACCATTCGAAATTCACCGGGGCTCAAAGAGGCTTGTGAGATTTTATTTGGTAAGGAAGCCAAAGTAAAAATTGATGAATATTTTGGTTCGCAAGCTAAAGCTAAATCGAGTAAGACTAATATATCAAAGAAAAAAGCTTCCCATAAAACATCTGGAAACAAGAAATCATGATGAAATCAATTACTATAGGTTTAGGATATATTTACCCAATACTTGCTATGGTTTACATAGCGAGTATGAACTATGTTCCCTATGCAGGGCATCCCTATGTTAAGGCTCTACCCATCATCTTTTTGGCAGGGCTTTTATTTTGGAATTATTTCAGAAATGGATTAAATACAAGAGCACATTTTCTATTCGGAGCCGGATTGATTCTTTCATCGATAGGAGATATAAGTCTCGCTACAATTATCCCTAATGCTTTTGTTATTGGACTTGGATTTTTCCTACTTGCTCATGTAGTTTATATTCTGGGTTTTTCTCAACTTCCCAAGGTTCGTTTTGTATCCAGAAAAGGTTTGATCTCCGGAATTTTAGTATTTGGTGGTATCATGGCTTTCTTAATTCTCCCTATTACGGGAGATTTTTTGATTCCGGTTGCCATTTACTTAATTGTTATAACAACAATGGGATGCTTTGCAATATTGCAAAGATTGAGTTTTCTTCCATTCGCTCTGGGAGCATTTATTTTTATGGTATCTGATTCTATTATTGCCCTCAATAAATTCTGGGAATCGGTTCCCTATGCGTCACTTTGGATAATGACTACTTACTATATTGCACAAGGTTTGCTAGCAAGAGGAATTCTTTCCGTTTCTCCTGCCGGCATAAAGCATTCTTGACAGAATTTTCCCTTTTGAAAATATATGAGGGAAGTTTGAATCAATATGCAGAAAATAAAAAAACTATTAATAGCCAATAGAGGCGAGATCGCTTCTCGAATCATTCGAACATGCAAGAGGCTTGGTATTCAAACTGTTGCAGTATATTCCATTGAAGATCAGAATGCTCCTTTTGTACTTTCAGCTGATGAATCCTTTTGTTTGGGTGAACCCGAAGCCAAACTTTCTTACCTAAACCAAGACAAAATTATAGAAATATGCAAGAAAACGAATGCAGATGCCGTTCACCCGGGATATGGATTTCTATCTGAAAATTCATCATTTGCCCGTAGGTTAGAGTCAGAGGATATTATATTGATTGGGCCTAGTCCGGAATCTATGGAACTCATGGGAGATAAGATACAATCTCGTGAAGCTATGATCCGAGCAAATGTTCCGGTAGTTCCCGGTTTTTCTTCTGAATCCTTGGATGTAAACTTGTTTTTAAAAGAAGCTAAGAAAATTGGTTTTCCCGTAATGATTAAAGCAACCGCCGGTGGAGGCGGAAAGGGGATGAGGCGTGTTGACGAAGAATCGGAATTTGTCCCGGCATTCGAGTCAGCAGTCAGAGAAGCAGAAAAAGCATTTGGAAATGGAGTTGTCTTTGTAGAAAAATACATTTTGAACCCAAGACATGTTGAGTTTCAGATTATGGGTGATTCTTTTGGAAATGTAATCCAACTCCATGAAAGAGAGTGTT
>JAFIGA010000269.1 GCA_020831715.1 Leptospira sp.
GTGTGGATGTGATTCCGGCAACGGTGGGGCTGAAATCCCTTGCTGTGGATTGTGGGGGAGATTTTCTTTCTCTTCTATCTTTTGAAGAAAAGGTGAAGAGACTAGATTATGATTTTGTCTTAATCGACACACCACCCTATCCTGTAGCAGAGCTCAAGCTTGCCATGAGTGTATCGGACTTGGTGCTTTGTCCTGTGGTTCCTAGGAGGTGGTCGTTTCAAGGATCGGATACCTTATTTTGTGAGTTGGAGGAGTTGCGAGATATGGGAATTCCTGTTCCCGGTTGTGTGTTGGTTCCTTCTCTCATTGGATCGGGAAAGAAGGAGGTGGCAAGGCTCTCGTATTTGGAAGATAGTTTTTCTTTATCCAAAACTCGGATTCGAAGACTTGCGGCAATTGAGACTGCGGGAGAAGATTCTCGTCCTTTGAAGAAGAACACTAAGGCATATATGATATTCGAAGAGTTATGCGATGAGGTATTGTCATGGAAGAAGTGAACGAAAAAATCAAGAACAAGGCAAAAGACTGGGTAGAAGATCAGAAGAAGAACAAGAGACCGGGATCTCTTCACAACCAGACTTCCCAGAAAACATATATTCCAAAGGGAGTGTCTCTTAGTCCGATTGTGAAGATGGTTTCCCCCAAGGAATTAAAGTTCAATCCTTTGAATGATTTTGCGAAGCTACCCGAAAAAGAATACGAAGAATTGAAAGAAGACATTTCCCGAAATGGGATCCTCGATGCTCTGACTGTGAAGAAAGACAATGTGATTGTTACAGGAGAGAATCGTCTTCGGATTGCTTTGGAACTTTTAGAAGAAAACAATGAAAAGGTGAAGTTCATCCCTGTTCGTTACTATATGAACGAACTATCCCAAGATGAAGAATATGATATCTTGGAAGGTGACAATCTATACCGAAGACATCTCACTCCGGAGGAGAGAAAGGAAAGATTAAAAGCAAGGATCAAGAGAAAATACAGAGAAGATCTTTCCACAGACAACCGAGGTGGGGATAGAAAGCGGAAACCGGAATTAGAGAGAAGAGAGGTTGACTTGGGAATTTCCCCAAAATTCCCAAGTTTCCAGGAAGAATCGAAGCAAGCGGGATCAAAATATCAGGGTGATATTTTGATCGAGAGTGGTTCCAAATCCGGGGAAGAAGGATCAAAAATTCACCCTGAATCTTTGATATCTGAGGGGAGTGGATCAAACTATCAGGGTGATAGTTTGAAAAAGAATGAACCAAAGAAAGAGGAAGGAGAGAAAAAATCTGATCTAGCCAAGAAGATATCTGAGGAGGAGAATATTCCCTTGGGAACGGCTAGAAGGTATGTAACGGAGATCAAGAAAGAGATTCGTTCTAAGGAGAAAGAGAAGCTACCTAAGGAAGAAAAGCCGAAAAGTTCAGCTCCGAAGAAGTCCGCTCAAGCCTTACGAAAAGAGAAAGTGAAGTTATTCCAGAAGAAATTTGCCACACTCACAGAATCGGCAAAACAAACTGAGGTAAACCGTCTTGTGGCAAGGCTCATCCAGGTTCGAAAGAAAACGGAAAAGTTGGAAATGGCAATTCGAGAACTGAATCAAAAGGATGCGGAAATTGCCGAGAAGCTCACTGCAGTGGGAGAGAAGAAGCGTGTCCACAATTTATCTATTTAGCCGAAGTATTGGGAGAAGAAAAGGAATGGACGAGAAATGGAATATTGGGTATGCTTGAGGTAGGGATGAAGCCTATACGGTTATCGAATCACGCTTTAGATTATAGAGAAGTTCGAGGTTTTTCGGAGGAAGAAGTAATCGAAGTTATCCGAAATGGTGATTGGGTTTCTGCAAAGAAAAACAGATTGGAAAGTAAGCTTGGATTTCCCTATGAGAAAGAATGGAATGGAAAGTATTACAAGACCAAAGAGGTTAAGCCTGTGTTTGTTGACGAAGAAAATGAAATTGTAGTAATCACAGTTTATACATATTATTCATGAGGAAGGTAGTAGATATGGAAATATTATATGACAAAGAAGTGGATGCACTTCATATCCAATTTAAAAAGACTACAGTCACGACCAAGCAATTGAGTGATGATTTGGCTGTTGATTATGATTCGTCAGGAAAGATTGCAGGGATTGAAATACTTGATGCTTCTGAGAATTTTGATTTGAATAATGTTCTCTCATTCAAGGAAGCATTGGAGTCCAAGAAATTACCTTCTTCCGTAAAAGAAAAACCATCTAAGAAAAGAGCAGCTAAGGCAGGATAATGGATCGTTTAGATGAGTCGCTCAACTGGAGTAAAGTTATTCAGAAATCCCAATCGGCAATTCAGGATAAGCATATTGACGTATCTAAAATCCGGGTCAATGCTCAGGGTATAGTTCTTCCATCGTATAGTTTTGGAGCTAAAAAACCAACTACTGAAAAGAAAAAATAAACCTCTCGTACCCCTTCGCCCCTCATGTTCGCATTGCTTCGGCACTTCCGATAATGCGCATTATCCGAAGTGTCCCACACTTTCACCTTTTTTAATTCAACAATATTTTCCTATAGATGAATCCGGTGAAAGAGTGGGATTCCCTCGCAATGCTCGACATAAAGGCTTTATGCCGCATGAGGGGCGAAGGGGTAAATTGGGATCTCTCCCAATTTCAGCCATTCTACTCTTTTAATTCAGAAAATTGATTATCTCAATAATGATTTCAATTATCAGATATATAATTTCCAAGACTAATCGTAATATTTTGAATTTCATTTTACGTACCTCATATACTTTTATTAGTAGTGAAAATTATTTTGATTTTCACTTTTTCGAAGCAGATTTTTCTGAAATGCTTCCTACTTGTATTTATAATGGGTTTTGATTAATTTCTTTTCTGAATCACAAAGAATTTGAAAAATAATCTCTCCCTGATTTCATAATAAACGGAAAGTCCGATATCGGAAAAAAAAGTGACGATTTTTCTGAAAAAAATCATTGTATCGTTATGGAAATTCTTCTAAAAAGGAGAAAAGCGATATTTTAAA
>JAFIGA010000272.1 GCA_020831715.1 Leptospira sp.
CATCCAATCGGTATCATCCACTACTTCAAATGGATAAGCGTAATCCTTATGAGTAAAAATATGAATAAAAAATTTGCCCCCGGGCTTAAGAGTTTGCGAGAGTCTTTCGAAGAGCATTTCATAATTTTTCATATGCTCCAACATCTCAACAGAAATTATGCGGTCAAATTTTCGAGAAGTCTTAAATTCATTCATATCTTGGGTAACAATCTCAAGATTTTTCAGTCCTCTTTTTTTCGCCTCAGAATCAATGTATTGTTTTTGAGTGCGCGAATTGGAAACGCCAAGAATTTTACATTTAGGGAAGTTTTCAGCTACATAAAGAGAAATCGATCCCCAGCCACAACCCAAGTCCAATAGACTCATGCCATCAACCAGCTCCGCACGCTCGACGCTCAATTTAAGCATGGCTTCTTCGGATTCTTCAAAACTCGTATTGTTGGTAGGCCAGATTCCGGAACTGTATTTCATTCTTGGTCCCATAACTAACTTGAAGAAATCACTGGGAACTTCATAATGTTGTTCGTTCGCGGCTTCCGTATGAACGGCAATAGGCGACTCCTTTAGAGAGCGAATGTATTCCATTTTCTTAACTTGGTCTTCGGTTGCCGTTTCCCGTTTTTCACCTTTCAAGCGAAGTTTTAACAATTGGCGAATTTTTATCCTTATCAGCCAATCGGGGAATTGGTCTTTTTCCAGTAGCTTATCAATATTCAAAAAAATATTCTCCTTAATTTTTTTGTAGAAATTCCAGGGTTGAGAATCAACATAACACTGTGCGAACTTTCTTACTACTCTTCTTGGGAGCAGTTTTCAGCCTTTCTGCTGACTCCATCATCAATCTTAGGGATCGTCCTGTTTATGTAAGAACCGGATTCAATTTAGATTGGCAGATGGACAGTGAGCACATAGAAAATTCCGACAAATGGAAGCCGGTTCCCATGGGAAACGGGAGGGAGTTTTCTCTCGCCGCAAGATTCATGGATTTACCAACTCAATATGAAAGAAGATTCCTAAGTTTAGACGATTCTCCGGAGGAAACATTTTCCTATGTATTTCATTTTTCTCTGGATAAAATCAGTTCTCATCAAGAAAAAATCGCAGGAATCCTATTGCCAACTGTGGGGATGCGATGGCAAGTTTACTTAAACGGAGAAATCCTCCATGATAAATTAACAGATGGAAAAAATAATACCAGGTACCAATATATAGTTCCCGTTCCTCACAAAAAACTAATTCAAGGAGAGAACACACTTCTATTCAGAATTCAAGGATCAAGATCTCATCATATGGTAGGGTTTTATAAATCAGGAGATTACTTGCTGGGTGACTTCGATAGATTGAATTCACTTTCGGTAGATTTAGTTCCCATAGCTCTAGTGGTTATCTATCTAATCATTGCGCTGTTGCATTTCATACTTTATTTCAAGAAATTATCAGTTCTATATAATGCTCTCTATGCGGGTTTCTCAATAACTTTGGCAGTTTATATCATGTCATCTTCGAAGATGTACTATTACTTTTTTGAAGATTCGGTGATTGCTTATCAAATCCAATCCATGTGTTTTTTCTTACTCCCACTATTGGGCATTTTATTTTTCAAAAAACTATTCAATCAAAAAATTTCAATTATCGAATTTATTCTCGCTCCACTAACAACTTGCTTGGTAGTAGCAAGCATGCTCTTTTCGGTATCATGGATTTTCGATGCAATTACAGTATATAAATTTATTCTTCCTTTTCTCGCTCTTTACGTTTTGATATGGATTATAGGTAAAGAATTTTGGAATGAGATAAAGAATGAAGTTGTAGAGGCGGACAAAAAAAAGCTGGACTTAAGCTTTTTTCAAATATCGATTAAGTCGCTTACCAATACAGTTTCAGGTAACTTATTTTTCGGCACAATCGTTTTTACGATTTTAATGCTAATCGATATTATGGATACAGCCATTCTCTATCAAGGCTATTTTTTCAGTCAATATGGTTTTCTAGTGTTTGTTTTCGCAATTGCAATAGCTCTTTCCAATCGATATATAAACATTTCAGAGAAAAACCAAGAATTGAATACCGAGTTGGAGATTCGACTCAAAGAATTGGAATCAACCGACCAGAAAAACAAATTCTTAGTAGATGGAACAACGGATTTACTTTTCGTAATTGGACCGCATTATGAAATTCGATCCATGAATCAAGCCGCAAGAAAATACTTTGGAGTGAAGCCCGAATCCCTAATCGGCAAGAGCTTTATGGACTTACTCTACACAACCCCGAAAGATCAGATTATTGTAAATCAATTGGTGGAAGAAAATCTTAGAGCTTTGAGTGTTGCCGGGAAACAGATCCAATTTAGAGCAAGAATCAGAACTTCCAGAATGCAAGAACCATTGGCATTTGCCTTTCGAATGGAAGCCGTGGATGCAGGGGATCACTTGGAATTTATAGGAAAGGCTACTTCTGCTCTAGATGAGAACCTAACTAACTTCATAGTAAAAGAGTCTCAAGTTTACCAAATCGATAATTATATATTGATGGCTGAAGAACTGAGCCATAGACTAGTTCGAGTATTGAAAAAATTTCTGCCCGAATACAGAGTGGACGCTGTCAGAACCGGACTTCGAGAGGTCTTGGTAAATTCCATCGAACATGGAAATCTAAATATCAGCTTCGAAGAAAAATCCCAGCATCTATCCAAAGGTGATTACCTGGAATTGATATCGTCCAGACAGAAAGACCCAATCTACAGAAGTAGAAAAGTTACCGTTGAATACATATTAACAGAAACATTCGCCACATACACAATTCAAGACGAAGGGAATGGATTTGATTATCATGAACTCACTCGAAAGGCAATGGCGAACCAAGCTCTCGGCAGAGAGCATGGACGGGGAATCATGCTGGCTGAGAATATCTTCGATGTAGTGGAATACCGTGGATCCGGCAACTCGGTCTTCTTGAAATTGAATTTATAAAGTAAAAGAAAAAATCACACAAAGGCACAAAGCCCACGAAGAGAGGAAATTGATTTAGTTATTAATCCTGTTAAAGAAAAGTTTTGAATGTTTGTTTTTCTGATTTTATTTACAAACTTGGTGTTACCTTCACCTTTATGTGAGAAAAAAATATTGGGACAGATTGTAATACCGCAACTTGTGTGGAGTAGTTCGCTTTCGAAGCCTTCCGTTGTCAATATTTTCTTCTCTTATCCATGTTACTCCTTTTCTAAAATAATTTCCATTTTACGTAATTTAGTGTAGATTGACACAATATAACTAATTTCAAATTCACAAAATATTATACAATTCTCTGCTAAATATTAGCTACGGTATATGGACCTTTCTAACATAGATTTTTCTAAACCATTTATGATTGGATTCGATGAATTCTTTAAACTCTCTTGTAAAGATTTCTTCCAAAAGTATGATTTTAAAGTTGAAAGCGAATATGAAATATTCAATCTTCCCAAAAGACTCGATGTTTTGGCGATACATTCACTGGCTTCGATACCAGAAGATTTCACACTACTGAAATATTGGAAAACGCACAACCTAATCAGTTATAAATCAAATAGTGATAAATTCCAAAAGCAAGATGTTTTATCGGCTATTCTATATTTGAATGGATATATCAACAACAATCCAGAGAGTGATTATCAAAATTCTAGTATGAGTATTTTCATGAATCATGGAATTCCTAAATACTTCAAAGAATTTTCGGAATTTATCCAGAATATCGAAAAAGGAGTCTTTGTATTTCATTTCAACTTCTTTCAAATTTACTTGATTGATCTAAGAAAAATCTATCTATCAGGTCAGGATAGGATGTTTCTCGCAAGCTTTTCTTCTGACAAAAAATTTTATGAGCTATTAAACCTCACCATATCGGAACAAAATGAAGTTGACAAAGTTAAACCATACATGAAAATGAGAGTAGCGGCGTTCGAAAAAGATGAACAAATTAGGAGACAATTTATGGCCTCATCTAAATTAGCAGATATCAGAGAATTCGTAAAACCAGTTTATTTCCAAGGATTGGAAGAAGGAAGATTGGAAGGTAAACTTGAAGATGCTCGCTTGATGAAGGCTAAAGACTACCCGATGGCTGATATTATAGAAATTACTGGACTATCCGAATCTCAACTCGAAGAAAATGGAATTTAGTGATAGTGATATTTTTCTAAAACTCACTGTTAAATTTCTATATCTCAACCTGGAAAAGGAGCGACCTCTTTTTGGCGACTCTTTGCACTTCCAAGCTGGCAATCTGGCGACGAAAAGAGGGAGCGATGCTTATGGAATCAATATCTTACTGAATTCATTCATAACAATGAATGTTCCTATGCTGGATCCCAATTGAGGCAACATAAATACCAAGAAGATTCTGATTACACGATTCTTCCAGTAGCCGGTGAATTTTTCAGAGTCTGTCGCAATGTTTTCGAAGTCTTCCGTTTTTGGCTTTCGCAACCATGACTCGGCAAGGGCGGCAATCCATCCCGGTTTAATGACAGGATTGAAATTACCAAAGGGTGCCGTGATTGCGGCGAGCAAAATAGAAACAGGATGGGCAAGTGCTATGATTGCTCCCAGTGCGGCAAGACCGGATTTGAAAATCACCCAAGAGTAGATCATATCAGCTCCCACATCTCTTCCACCTTTGATGAATCCAATAGTGAAGATACTTCCAAAGATCAGAGGAAACAAAAATACTTTTACTCGATCCCAAGTTGTCTTGGGAGGAATTTGATCCAAAGCAGAAATGTCTTTATCTTCTTCGATATGGTTCATGATCCCGTTGAGATGCCCCGCACCTACTACAGCCAATAGTTTCTTGGAGTCCTTAGCCGCATTACGAATGTTTTGAGCGAGATAGCGGTCTCTTTCATCAATGATTACTTCTTTTACTGCGGAATAACGACTGGGAATCTGTGAGAATAAATCATTTAGCACATCTTCACTTTTCATCTCTTCGATTTTTTCTTGACTGACATCTTCTTTTACAAAGAGAGAAGTGATAAGCGCACTGAGGAGATACATTTTTGAAAAGGCTCCCACTGTTCCCCAAGCACGTTTTAGGGTAGTCTGAATTTCTCTGTCAATGGGAACCACTCTAGCAGACAATCTTTCCCCTTCTTCCATGCCCGCTCTCAATTCATCGCCGGGGCGAACAACACCTTGTCCCATTTTCTTTTGGAAAGAGGAAAGAATAAGGGACGATAGTAACAAAAACATCTTTCGTTCTTTAAATACCTTAAAAACATCTAACTTTTTGAAGTATTCCGGATCTTGGATGGATTTCACTCTGGAATTGCAGAGTTCCACACAAATTGTATCCGGTTTCAATTCTTCGGAAAGGCGTCTCACCTCTTTCACGCTTTCCTCACTTACATGGGCTGTCCCTAAAATAGTGACTTCACAATCACCAATATATATTTCGCGGATGGGTTCTTTGGAATCTTGGTATTTTTTATTTTTTTTTGTTGAACTCATAGTTACCTAAATCAATCTCGAAGAGGAGAATTCTTAATTTATTACAAGGTTTGGATTTATTAATTTAAAAACCATCACATTATGTTTGGAAAGAACGATAAAATTATCAACGTGGGAATTGCTGATATCAAAATTGGCAAATCTCCAGAAATCCTTAGAACCACATTGGGCTCCTGCATTGGAATCGTGTTTTACAATCCCGATAAAAAGATAGGAGCCATATCTCATATTATGTTAGCAAAGGATCCCACAGGAAGGGATCTGGAAAAAAATCCCATGAAATATGGAGAGACAGCTCTGCCCATGCTCGTCAAGAAAATGGAAGAGAATGAATCTCCTTTAGGAACTTTCAGCGCTCGAATCTTCGGTGGAGCTTCTATGTTCAAAGGAATCAATTCAAATTTCTTGCAAAATATTGGAGAACAAAATATCCATGTCGTTAGAGAATTTTTAAAAGAGAAAAATATTCCAATATTGGTTGAAGATGTTGCCGGTCATGATGGTAGAACCATAAGCTTGTATTTGGATGATGGGAGGGTGCTTTTGAAGAAATCGGGTTCAGAAAAGTATCTCTATAAGGTAAGGTAATCATAATGAAAGAAAAAATTGATGAAATTCTAAAAGATGTGAACCGATTACCAGCCATTTCCTCTGTAGTTACAAAGGTCTTACAAATGGTACAAAATCCGGATGTAAATATACAAGAATTAGCAGACGAGATATCCAAAGATCCTGCCATCACAGCATCTGTAATTAAGCTATCCAACTCGGCATACTATAGAGCGGCAAAACCCATTCGAACAGTTTCTGAAGCTTTGATGACTTTGGGGACCAAAACTGTCAAGGAAATAATTCTCCTAACTGCCGCTAAAGGGATTCTTGCCAAAGATCTTCCGGGTTATCAGCTCGACGCCGACCAACTCTGGTTGCAATCCTTACTTGTTGCAGAGCTTTCAGCTAGAATTGCTGCTCACAAGAAGTTAAAGATACCCAGAGATCTAGTCTTCACAGCCGGATTGCTGTGCAATGTAGGGAAACTAGTTCTTTCGCAGTTTTTCCAACCATTGCTATTTAAGATCAAGGGCGAATTGGAAACTTCCGAAATTCCTTTCCCTGAAGTTGAGAAAAAGCACCTCGGATACACGCATATGGAGATCAGTGCCAAGCTTCTCCGGCAATGGGAATTCCCGGATGAGCTCATCGATGTTGTTGAGCATTACACAGACCCATCTGAAGCAAAAATCAATCAAGAATTGGTTTCTGTAGTGCATATTGCATCTACAATCTGTGTGGTGTCCGGTGTAGGGATTGACATTGGTGGAATTAGCATTCCTCTAACTAAGATCGCATTGGATAAGACAGGTGTCACTGATGCGGACATACAAGCTTATTTCATGAAGATACCAGAACTCGAAAAACATATTGCAGAGCTACTTAACTCATGAAAAAAAATCTCGCACTCATCGGGCCTCGGGGTGTAGGCAAATCCAAAATTGCCAAGCGCATATCCAAATTAACCGAAAGACCTATAGTCTCCACTGATTCGATTGCCGTTTATGAACTCGGTGGCATAAGCATTGCCGATTTCGTTGCTTCCCAAAATGGAAATTGGCGCCCATTTCGAGATATGGAATTTTCCATTCTGGAAAAACTAAAGAATGCCGAAGGCATCATTCTCGATTGTGGTGGGGGAATCCTTTTTGACCTGGATGAGAGCACCGGTAAAGAAATCCTCAGCATTCGAAAGCTTTCCATACTACGAGAGATTGCCGAAATTGTATTTTTGGATAATGACAAAGAAAAGCTTGTTAAGAAGGTTTTAGGCGACAGCACAAGACCCGATCTCTCGAAGCAAGATTCTTATGCATCCATATTGGAGCGAAGGCTCCCTTTCTATAAGG
The DNA here is from genome assembly GCA_020831715.1 of Leptospira sp. Taxonomy (GTDB): domain Bacteria; phylum Spirochaetota; class Leptospiria; order Leptospirales; family Leptospiraceae. The sequence goes on from JAFIGA010000272.1 coordinate 7,388, forward strand.
ATTCAGCTGATTTCCGATTGTATCTGGGCGATATGAAAAAGGAAGAAGCCGCCAAAAGAATTGTAGATCTCACGCATTTCTACAATTGAAGGAATTTTGAATTATTTAGTTCCATTTTTTGGGATTTTTTCAATTTTTTTCTTGTCAAATTTTTTTGGCAAACTAGTCTGGCAAGTGACGTTGATTTATGGGTCGTCCCCTAATTGCAAGCGTCATTAAATAATTTTGCTAAAACGGAGGTATGTCTTGCAAAATTTTTCCCCAACAACCTATTTAGATTACAATGCCACCACTCCTGTGCGTGATGAAATTATCCAAGCCTATCCGGAATATCTGAGAGAATTTGGAAACCCATCTTCTATCCATGCCCGTGGTCGCTCGGCAAAAAATGCCCTCGAAAACGCACGAAAAATCATTCTTCAATCTCTCGGTTTGGACGCGGCAGACTTTTCTTACAAATTGGTATTCACTTCCTCCGGAACAGAAGCCAATCGCCTTGCCTTACAACCCTTCTGGAACAACCCCCAAGGAAAGATTCTAGCCATTGCGGACATCGAACATCCCTGTCTAAGAAGCCAGATTCCCGAACTAGAAAAGTTAGGCGTAACTATACGAAAAATTCCTGTCCTAAACAATGGGCAGATGGATCTAGAATGGATGGAAAACGATATTCAAAAATGCCCATGGGATCTTCTTGTCCTCCAAACAGCTAACAACGAGACCGGTATCATCCAAGACCTGGATGCAATTTTTGCCTTCACTCAAAGACATAGTATTGATTGGCATACAGATGCGGTTCAATCACTTGGCAAATGCAAAATTGATTACAAAAAGTACGGATTCAAGTCCCTCACTCTTTCTGCCCATAAGCTCTACGCCCCTAAAGGAACAGGAGCTTATATCTACCGCGGAAAAGCCGAGGCTACTTTCCAAGGCGGAGGACAAGAATCAGGTATCCGTCCCGGCACGGAAAATTTAGCAGGAATATTCGCCTTCGCCCAAGCAGTCGCCCTACTCACCCAAGAAGAAGATGAACTCTTGGCGAAACAAACTCATATCCAATCCATTCTGGAAAACAGATTGAATCAGAATGAAAGAGTCACAATCATTGGTGAAGACTCCCCTAGATTGAGCAACACTACATGTTTTGCCCTATCCGGTATGGACAACGATCAGTTGTTAAATGCTCTTGACAAAGCAGGATTCCAAGTCTCCATCGGTTCCGCTTGCAGTGCCGGATCCTGGGATCCGAGCAAAACCCTTCTTACTATGGGAGTAGATCGTGACCAAGCAAGATCCAGCCTTCGTGTCTCCCTTGGTAAATACACAACCGAAGATGATGTCATCCGATTCTGTGAGAGCCTTGAGGACTATATCTCGAAACAAGATAGCCAGAGTTCTGCGACAAAGCAATCGGTTGCTGTTGGGGTTTGATTTTTTAGCAATGAAATAAGCTATAGCACCATTTTCTTCGAAAAGTGGCTAAAAGTTCATAAGATTGGGAAAATTTAAGAATAGAACTTGACCGCATTTTTAGTGATTACATTTTAACTATCAATACATATGGCACACGCTTAAGCATGTGCCTTGAGATCATATTTCATTCCATCAGCTAACGAAATCTATGCATCAATCCATGCGGCGATTAACTTCTCGTTGAACCCTCATTTTTGGTTAGTTTTGCAATATTTGCCATATAAATAGGGGCTGTTTTTTTACATCATTAATAGGTTTGAATAGAAATCAGCGTAATTAACGAATGAGGAGAATCTGGTAATTGGGTATTGTCACTTCCGTTCCACCCCAACCGAAATTGCAAGTATTTCCTACGATTTTTCCGGGATGAATTCCACCTCTATAATTAGCTCGACATACGTACAATTTTCTATTCCCTTCTACACCCACTAAAATTGGAAACGATCCAGGAATATCTGGAAGTATTCCGTTACCAGTATTATGCCAGGAATATCTCTTTACGGATTGTTGCGTAACTTGGAGAGTGAAATAACTTGGCTCAACTATTTCTCTTCCACCCCAACCAAAATTACAGCTTTGCCCGACAATTTTACCGGGATGATAAGTTCCGGCTTTAAATCCAGCACAGAGAAATAAATTCTTACCATTTTCTGTTCCCCCGATTAAGGTAAGCCCATCCATTTTTCCGTTAGATCCCGGTACCCACTTGTCTTGAGCAAATACGCTATTAGTAAAAATTAATGCACAAAATATGCACAATATGCTTAGTCTTTTCATAAACACCTCAATTTTTTTCTTCATACCAAAATAATATGGATTATCTACTTTAATCATTTTTTAAATTGTGTAAATAATATTTTAATTAGAAATATTTTTTTTAATAGTTTTCTTGAGATTCCGGAAAATATTTATTCAAAAATGGTATTATGATGAGACGATAAATCATTCATCAAAATAATTGTTGGTTAACCGAAATCTTTCTCATCATGTCAAAACTAGTTGTTGGATGCTCCATTCATTTTGGTTGCAGCTGCAAATGTTTACTTATTCAAGCAAAATTGGAGTAGAAACGTCTAATTTATATGGATCTCCACTTGATGTATTTTGGAGAAATGTACCAATCCACAACGGTTCATGCGGTAAAGGCTAACATAAATTTTTCAGATAATGCCAACTTAGACCCACTTCTTGCAGCATAAGAAGACTTTTGAATATAATTCCCGGTATTCAAGATGATCGTTTCCGTGGAGAAGATCCGGGAACCTGTCCTTAGAATTTTCTATTTCAAAAAGTAGAAAAACGGACATCGAATCCACAATGAATAATAAAAGTGAAAAGCACTTGTCTAATTTTGCTCACTATTTTTTACTAAAGACTTGAAACTATATGTCATTATATCGGAGAACGAACTATGAGATTAAAAACCATTCTTTTTCTTACGGCATTGAGTATGCTACCTTTTGTTTTAATTTGCAAAGAAAACAAGACTTCTGAGCCTATATCTACACCGGAGAGTTTTATACCTGATGGGTGGAGTGCGACCAATCATAGAGTAGAATTCGACTGGAACCGAGATGGAAAAAAAGATATAGCAATGGTTTTGGATCGTTCTGATTCAGAAGGAATCAAATACCGAGCGGTACTTATCGTAATGTCAGAAGGAGATGATTACAAGCAATCTGTATTCAATGAAAATTTGATTTATAATTCGGATGAAGGCGGTGCTATGGGAGACCCATTTTCCGAGTTCACGGAAGAGCATGAGAATTTGATTATTGTTCATTATGGTGGTAGTTCTTGGCGATGGTCAATGACCCGTGTTTTCCAATACCGGGAGGGTCATTTTGAATTGGTGTCTACATATGATACCTATGAGCATTCAGCGACTAAAGAGGGATCCAAGGCACTCAACAGAGATTTGGTGAATAAATTAGTTGCAAAAACATCCTTCGACGAAAATGAAAAAGAAACCCACGAAGAGCTGGAAGATAAGTCATTAAAACCAATTCTCATGAATGCGTTCAATATCAGAAAAGATTTGATCGCTGAACTTTGATTTAAGAAAGTTGGTTGAAGAGAAAAATGGATTTCGGAAGGAATCTATCCCTTCATCACATAACTCGCTATAATTGACTTTTGGATCTCACTTGTTCCTCCACCAATTTCGGCAAGGCGGATATCACGATAGAGTCTTGCCACCTTGTATTCCTCCATGAAGCCTGCTCCTCCGTGGATCTGAACAGCTATATTGGTTGCTTCTCTTGCTTGGGTGGAAGCAAAATATTTGAGTGCCGCACATCTTGCAGGCATTGTCTTATCTTTGGGCAAAGTTCCCCTAGACTGACCTTCCATGGACTCGGCAACTGAATAGGTTAGACTTGCTACCGATTCTTGTATGGTGTAAAGTTCGGCAAGAAGATTACCAACCGATTGGTGTTGGTAGATGGGTTTTCCAAAGCTCTTTCTAGTCCTTGCAAATTGTACGGATTCTTTCAAGCATGCACGGATTACTCCCAGGCAAAATCCGGCAAGGGACAATCTCTCTTCATTGAATGTAGCCATAGTTTGGCGAAACCCTTTTCCTATTCCTCCCAAAATCTGACTTTTGTCTCCGATATTTGCATCATCGAAATAGATTTCTCCCGTTACGGATGCACGAAGTCCCAGTTTTTTCATTGGTGTGCCACGACCAATATTGGGATTGTCTAGTTCAAGGAGGACATGGGTGAGTCCGAGGTCTTTTCCTTCTGCATCTATCAAGCGAGCCAAAACAATGCAGTAGTCTGCAATAGACGAATTCGTGATATAGGTTTTCTGCCCCTTGAGTAGTATCTCACCATTTTCATTGAATTTCGCAGTTGTTTGTATTGCCGATACATCGGAGCCGGATTGAGGTTCTGTGATTGCAAGACATCCTATTTTTCCTCCTGTAAGAACCGACTTGTAGTATTTCTCTTTTTGCTCTTGAGTTCCGAAATGCTTCAGTGGCTCACCAAAGAGTCCGAAGGAGGCAGATGCCGAAAAAAATGTGCTGCCACAATATTCACTCAACAATTCCATAGCCTTAACGCCTGCTACAATTCCCAGGTCTGATCCTCCCAATTCTTCGGGAGCGACGATTCCGAAGTAACCCACATCTGCGAGTTTTTTGAAAATTCCTCCGGGAAGCTCGTTACACTCGTCCCATTCTGCCGCATAGGGCTTGATTTCTTTTTCACAAAAATTTCGAAAAGCTTCCAGGTATTCGGTTGAAATGTCCATACTGTCCAAGGTAAAATTTGACATAACGACTTCGAGTGCAAATTTTGAAATTTTTCTCAGGTAAGCCTGTTGACTGAAATGGGTATTTGAGGGACTATGTCTCTAATCGGTTTTTCCATGGAAGATTTTGCCCACCTACATTTACACACGACTTATTCTATGCTGGACGGTGCGATACGCATTCCAGACCTGGTCAAAAAAGTCAAAGCATCGGGGATGACCTCGGTGGCAATGACTGACCACGGGAATATGTATGGGGCAATCGAATTCTACAACCAGGCAAAAAAGGAAGGCATCAAACCCATACTGGGCTGTGAATTCTACGTTACTCCCTCTCGAAACAAGGAAGAAGAACTCGAGCAGATTGCCGATGGAGGAGCATACCACCTCATCCTACTTGTAAAAAACGAAATCGGTTATAAAAATATTATCAAGTTGGCAAGTCGCTCCTTTACGGAAGGATTCTATCGAAAGGCAAGAATTGATTACGATCTATTGGATAAACACAGCGAAGGATTGGTCTGTTTAACGGCTTGTCTTGCGGGCGAAGTCAACAAGAAAATCCTGGAAGGAAAAGAAGACCAAAGTTTTCAGTTAGCCGGTAAATTGAATGAAATGTTTCGAAAGGAAGATTTCTATTTGGAGATCCAAAATCATGGAATCCCCGAACAGGCAATCGTGGCAAGAAAAGTTTTGGAATTTTCCAAACGAATGGGAATCAAACCTATTCTTACCAATGACTCTCATTTTTTAAATAAAGACGACCAGGAAGCTCAGAACATCCTGCTTCGCATTGGAATGCAAAAAAAAATCGATGACGAGATGCGTCTCGGCTTCAATTCCGAATTCTATGTGAAGACTCCCGAGGAGATGCTCAAACTTTTTCCCAATAATTTGGATGCCTTCTACAATACACTCGAAGTTCGAGACAAGATTGATCTGAATTTGGAATTTGGAACTCCCCTTCTCCCAGACTTTCCGGTTCCCGAGGGCTACAATGCTCAGACCTTCATGGAAAAATTGGTAGAAGAAGGGCTTCTCAAAAGATACGGAACTATAACACCGGAAATTCGAAAGAGAGCTGATTTCGAATTGGAAACCATTCGGAATATGAAATTTGCCGGATACTTTCTAATTGTCCAAGACTATATCAACTTCGCCAAGAGGACAGGTATTCCTGTAGGTCCCGGAAGGGGATCTGCCGCCGGTTCCATCGTAGCCTATGCGATCGGGATCACAGATGTAGAACCCCTTCGCTACAATCTACTTTTTGAAAGGTTTCTCAATCCGGACAGGATTGAGATGCCCGATATTGATACGGACTTTTGCCAGGATCGTAGGGAAGAAGTAATCAATTATATCCGTCAGAAATATGGTGAAGACCGTGTAGGTCAGATCATCACTTTTGGATCTCTCGCGGCTAAGGCGGCTTTGAAGGATGTGGCGCGTGTATTCAATCTCTCCTTCCAAGAATCCAATGAGATGACCAAGGCATTCCCCAAAGGACTCGGCATTACTTTGGATGATGCCGTATTAAAATCACCGGATCTCAAGAATATCATCAATAAAAACGAGGGCAACCAGAAGATCTTCCAAATTGCCCACAAGTTGGAAGGCAACTACCGCCAACCCGGACGACATGCCGCGGGTGTGGTGATTTCGCCCTTCCCACTCGAAGAAGTGGTTCCACTCGCAACAGTTGCCGAAAAAGATAAATCCACTCGTTCCATTGTTACCCAGTATGACAAGAACATGCTTGAGTTAGTTGGTCTTATCAAGATGGATATCTTGGGGCTAAAAAATTTAACAACTATTCGCTATTGTCTCGATCTCATCAAGAAAGAAAAAAACATCGAAATTGATATCGACAACCTCCCTCTGGACGACAAGGCAACCTATTCCTTGCTAAGACGCGCAGATACTAGAGGGATATTCCAGTTGGAATCCTCCGGTATTACCGATCTGGTAGCTAAGGCACAGGTGGAAACATTTGAAGAGATAGTAGCACTCATTGCACTCTATCGTCCGGGTCCCATGGGTGCGGGGCTTTTGGATGAGTATCTAAATCGTAAATCCGGCAAGTCTCCTGTAACTTATGCCCATCCCGATTTGGAGCAGGCACTCAAAGAAACCTATGGAATCATCGTCTACCAAGAGCAGGTGATGAGTATATCTCGTATCATGGGTGGCTTTACGGCAGGTGAGTCGGATGGTCTTCGTAAGGTAATGGCGAAGAAGAAAGTCAAGGACATCCCCTATTACAAAGAGAAATTTATTAACGGGGCAAAAGAAAAAGGAATCAATCCCAAAATTGCCCAAGACCTTTTCGATCTGATGGAAAAATTTGCCGAGTATGGATTCAACAAATCTCACTCGGTTGCCTACGCAATCATCACCTATCAGACCGCTTATCTAAAAGCGAATTTTCCAACCGAATATATGGCGGCAGTCCTTGCTACTACAAGTGGGAAGGCAAGTGACCTGGTAAAATACATCAATAACGCTCGTGATATGGGGATAGCAATCCTAAGCCCGGATGTAAACGAATCGGATGTGAATTTTAGTATTTCGGGCGAGAAGAGAATTCGCTTTGGACTCGCATCCGTCAAGGGTGTAGGAGATCTAGCCGGCAAGGACATTGCCAAAAAAAGAAAAGAGCATGGGAATTTTAAATCACTGGAAGAATTTGTAAAAAATTTGGACATGCGCCTCTGCAATAAAAAAGTGATGGAGTCCATGATAGCTTCCGGAGCATTGGATAGCTTTGGTTATACCAGGAAATGCCTCACAGAAAGCTTGGAATCCATTGTGAGCTATGCCGTAAAAGAACAAGAGATGCGCAATGAAGGACAATTTTCTCTCTTTGGCGATGCGGTAAGCCAAGCTATGAGCTTAAATCTTCCCAAGGAAGCAGAAGAGTGGGAATTCGACCGCATTCTCAAACAAGAAAAAGAATTAACCGGCCTCTACTTTTCCGGACACCCATTGGATAAGTATAAAGACCAACTACGCCAACTCAAGTTCACAAAAATTGAAAATCTGGAAAATATTAAATCCAAAACCAATGTTGAAATCATTGGGATTGTTGCCAAAAAAGAAGTGAAGCTGACTAAGAAGAATGCTGAATTTGTCAATCTAACTCTCGAGGACGAAACAGGTGAAATCGAATGCGTTGCCTTTCCTAAGTCCTACCAACAATTCAAAGAATTCTTGCATGAAGACAAGGCACTATTCATAAAAGGGATGCTGGAAAAAGTTGAGGTGGGAGAGTCTGAGTCTCGTGGTCAGATTATGATCAATCATGTTGAGGAACTCACTGCGGCTAGGTTAGAGCAAAGAATGGAGAAGTCAGTTCATATTAAAATTGATCTATCTAAACATCCTCAGATGGATACTATCAAAAAATTGAATGATATACTTGGTTCGAGTAAGGGATCTTCCTCTGTTTATTTTCATCTGATGGGGGATGGTGCTCCCAAGCGAGTAATTAAAGCTCATGAGCACTATTCCATTGAGCCTACCAGTGAACTACTGGCAACAATCCTGCAAATCCTAGGGACTTCGAGCGTCTTCTACACTGTGGGAGAAGAGCTCAGAGAATTTGCAGGCTAGAGCTCATTAAAAATTCTTGCTAATTTAAAAACCGAGAATGAGTATAAATCGAGATATTTTTGACTCGAATTAATTCTCAATCCATGTTGGGTATTTGAAAGCCATGATTTTTTTAAAATCCTTTCTCATCTGCTCGTAAACTATAGGATCATCTTCTACGGCTAGCGCTTTTTCCATAGGAACTTCCGCCAATCGAAGATCAATCTCACCTAGATAATGCGATGCCTTCATTCTTGCTTTAGGGCTATCACTTTTTAACATGTCCGTAAGCTGCTTGAATGATTCAGTAGCACCTCTTTCCAGAAAGCATACTGCTCCAAGGATAGAAGCCTTAGCATAGTCATCGGTTTCACCACCTACGACTTCTTTTAAAGGACCAAGATTTTCTTTTCGTTCCATCAATCGAAGTCCATCCGCTGCAGAAGCTCTAATATAATAGTTTTTATGCTTCAAGGCATCTTTCAGAGTGGTCTCTGCTTCAGGAGTATATTCTAATTTTCCGAGAGCTCTTAACATTTCACCGGTGGCTAAGACAATAGTATAATCATCCGGAAAGAAAAAATAAGGACTGTCGATAGAATTCCCCATTGCAATATGAGAGAATGCACGTGGAGATTGATCCTTACCCTCTTCTATTTTTTCCTGATTTTTATTATATTCCAATATCAAATATTTTGCAGCATAAGGATTGCCGATGATTCCCAGAGCTCGAGCAGAGTGGAATTTTATCAAAGGATTGTTATTGGGACTGGTGGGAAAGTTTGCCGGGCCTTGCAGAGCAGTGACCAAACTCCTCGTCGCAATCGAGCTTTTCATAAAAGCAAGTTCTTCAGCTGCTTGTGCGGCTTCTTTAGGCTCTCCATATAGGAGTATCTGCTCCAAACGATTCACTTTGTGAATGCCAGTGTCCGGAATAAAATAACCTTCTTCTCCTGAATAAACAGCTGAGAAGCTTAGTCCAAAAGTCAAAAGGGCTGTAAAAGTAGTAATTCGATTCATAAATTCTCCCCATTCTATTTTCGGATTTTCAATGGTCCGTCTTTAGGTTCCATCCGATTCTTTTTCTAATGTTTTCACGCGTGGCTTTTCTTGTAACCTGTCTGCAACAGCTTTGATTTTGTCACTTATCTCGGAAATACTAGGCTGTTCACCGGACTTGGAGAGTGTCTCACTGAGTTTTTCCAAATCCTTGAGAATCTGATCCTTCTTCTCACTGGCACGCATAGCAAGATTTTTCAAAAGGTCATCTCGGTAGGATCCAAAATCTTCTGACTTTAAATCCCCCAGTTCAACCATACTTTGGATGATTCTTTCCACTCTTTCTTGATTTAAGTATCCGGAACCAATTCCACCCAGTACCAATCTTTCAAATAAAGCAGAAATATCTCGACCCGTTTCACGAATCAATGCAGTGAGCATGAAATTACTGAAATCTTCATTTCTCTGACCAAGACTCACTTTTAAGAATGTCTGTCCTAAAATTTTGGGAGTGATGTCGTTGCCTGAGAGATTGTCGATTACGCGTATCTCTTCACCTTGAAGAATCATCTTGGCAACATCTTCCAGGGTAATTGTTTTGCTTGTATCTGAATCATACAGCCTTCGATTGGCGTATCTTTTTAGGACTTTCATTCTGTATGAGTTCAATATTCTTCTTAACATATAGATGGGTCAAGCAAAATATTACATCTATGGAGCCATTTCAAGCATCTATACAATCTATTTGCATTTGGGGATTGTCACAACCCGAGAAAAAGTTCCTAAATGCCTATTTGGATTGGCGAGGTCTCAATGCAATAAAAGCCCATTCTACGTCAGGCTTACCGGAATTGGAATCCAGAATCGAAGCATCTAACGATAAACCATGCTTGATTTGGGAACAGCCCTCCGAAGAAAGAATTCGAGAACTTTTGGATGCAGGACAAGAAATTCTATTTTTAGGCAGAATGACAAATCTCCAAAAGAAAATCTGGCTTAAGTTAGGTGTTTCTCGAATTTTCGAAAGAGTAGAATCTATCAATCAGTTACCAATATTTTTTTCAAAGCCCAATCATCAATCTGCTGTTTTTTGGATCTATACCGGTTCGAGTTGGATGGATCAGATTTTAAAAACTATGATCCACTCCTTTGGACATAGAACAATCAATCCACTTGAATCCTCGCACCTTTTTTATCAAATGGAATCGGAGAAACCAGACATAGTAATTTTGGATTGGGATCGGTGTATTGAAGAAGATAAAAGTTTCTTTCAGAGGTTGGAATCATTTTCTAAATCCCATAGTCTACCTTATTTCTTGGGGATGAAAGATTACAATAAACAAGGGTTATCCCAAGATTTGATGAAGTGGATATCAAAATTTAGCTTTGTGACCTTCCCTAGAGAACGCCTTCCCGGAGCATTGGTTCTGAGTCTCTATTCTCCAAAGAAGGAAAAGCCACATTTCCAAGATACAGATTCTCTAATCTGGAATAAGCTAGCTCGAAGCAAAGTTCAATCTGTTCATTATGAAAGAATTCCATTACCGGAGAATCTAGCAAATCTGAATGATATTTATGAAAATTGGAGATGGTTTGAATGGTTGAAAGATGAAAGTCTATTCCATTAAAAAATCATCCGGTTCCAACTCTTCGGCACCACGATGAGGAAAAGCCTGCTCATAGAATAATGCCGCCAATAGGTCAAAATCTTCATCTTCAGGTAAATTATTTTTTTCCCAATGATCATTTCGTCTTTTAATCATAAGTGATATAGTTGTATCTTCGAGAGAGAACTTCACCCTACTACGATTCATTGTTCGGATCAACCAGTTCAGATTGTATATCAAAAAATCCGGAAACAATTTTAAGGAAGCAACGGTCGGTTCAAATTTCATCAAAGCTTCTGTAACATAGGCGGCAGACTTTAGTTCGTTCGCATCCCCGGAATTCTGATAAGAAAGATAAGAATTGTGAACTGTCTCAAACATACCAAGTCTATCATGGTATGCCTTCATGACAGAATCTTTATTCTTGGGATAGTCTTCGATGAATTTAAAAAGATCGAATAATTCATTTTTATCCTGATAGATCTTCAGATATCGATCCAAGCCATCCTCTCTCTCAATTGGATCCACCAAATATATAAAAAGAAATTTTGTTTCGTAAGCAAACCGAGATTCCTTGGGGATATAGTATTCCACCCAAATCGGCTCCTTGTAGTAATTGGGAGCATCTTTGGGGTCGAGATCCGGAGTTACTTTGAGCGACTTGAGCTTACGAACATCATCTGTGACAACCTTCTTGCCCTGAACCTTCGTTCTCGCTCGCTTAATCTGCTTAAGTTCACTTTTATTAAGAAGAGGTTTTGGCTTAAAAGGTGCTTCCATGATAATAATATCGGTATTACAATATCCGAATTAGATAGGCTCGAATCCAAAAACTGATTGGATTCATAATTCCCGCATCCACAAATCGAATCTTGCCATCTCGGTCGGCAAATACTGTTGTGGGAAAACCACTGACATGAAATTGCTGGAGGATTTCTTTGCTGGCAATAGCGACCGGATAGCTGATATTTTTTTCTTTCAAGTAGCCTATGAGCTCTTCAGGGGGAAGGCTACCATCATCAAAGGATATGAAAGTTATTCCTCTTTCTTCCAATGGAGAAAGACTTGCTTTTAGAAATGGATCATTCGCCTTGCAAACAGTACACCATGTAGCCCAAAAATAAAAAATTGAAGGTTTATCCTTTTCTATCACCAAAGGGGTATTTTGTTCCAACCCTTGAATTGGCAGAGCCGCAAATCGGTTGGGTAGATATCCATGATCTGTTGCTCGAAAGTATCCAAGTGCCAAGGAAATTAAAATGAATCCGAAAATCCACAAACTGTATTTAATAATTTTTTTAAAATTTTTTTCTGATGCGTCCATGTATATACATTAGACGGATTCTGAAAGCGATTAAAATTCTGTGGGAAGACCCCAATCCATATTTATATACATTAAAATAAAAACCACAAGCAACCATAAAAATCCCGAACTGAGGACAGCTCGATCGGTAAGGATAGCCCTAGTTGGGTTGTGTCCCATGTTCTTAATATAGATGATGTAAAGACTGCGAAAAATTGCATAAACAACAATTGGCACTGTATAGACCATTTTGTCCGTACCTAGATTCTCAATTGTGGAAGGACTTATTGTGTACATAATGTAGCTCATCAGAGTCATGGTGGCAACAATTCCCATCATTAAATCCAAAAAGCTTACTGAATACTCATTCAGAATCTTTCTGTGCTTTCCGGCATCATTTTCGAGTAAGTAAAGCTCCCCTCTTCTTTTGGAAAAGCCCCAAAATAGAGATAGCATAAATGTGCAGAGAAGTAACCAAGAAGAAAAAGCAACTCCCACAACAACAGCTCCCGCGATTGCTCGTATCATAAATCCAATGCTAATACTCATTACATCCAAGATCACCATATGCTTTAGATACTTGCTATAAAACACATTGAATACCAAATAAAATCCAACCAAGGCGGCAAATCCCGGAGAGAGTGCATAAGAACCAACCATAGCAAGAGGAAGAATGATTGCTGTCAAAAATAACGCAAATGACGCGTCCAATTCACCCGATGCGAGTGGACGAGTTTTCTTCTCGGGATGTCTTGCGTCCTCTTCTCTATCCAGAAAATCATTGATCGCGTATTGACAAGAAGCAACTATTGAAAATAAAAAGAAAGCTGCGACACTTAAGGCAAGAGCATTCATGTCGCTTGCTTTTTTTCCGAAAATCAAAGCCGCAAATAATATAACATTCTTTATCCACTGAGGAATCCGAAGTAACTTAAGATATAAAAGAAATGATTTTCTCAGAACGATTAATCCTTAAATTTCTTGTAACCTTCGAGAAATCTCATTCGCAACTGAACGAAAGCCACATTCTTAGTCTTGGGGAGATTCAAGTAGAAGAAAGGATCGGAACCAACACTTTCCATCTCTGCAAAACCACCTGGCTTGGCAACTCCCGCCTTTAGGTCATTCATAATTCCTATCTGATCAACATTACTAGGAATAAGATTCTCTGTTAACTTAAAGTCTCTTTCAAAAATGACTTTTCCATTGACATCCAAATACTGAACATATTGTAGCCCAAAACGAACTTTCCTTTGATTGACAGGATCAATTCGAATACCTATGAGCTCACTATTATCTGCAGGAATCGGGAATCTATAATCCAACCATTCACCTTTTTGTGATGCCAACACCGGTTGCTTTACAGAATTAGCATCTGTAGGATTGGGGAATTCCGGAGTCATGAAATAAATCTGCGCTTGGTCATCTTCAAAAATTGGATATTTTACTTTATTATAAATTACAGAACCGATGGAAAGCGTAAGTATAGAGATTAAAATAGTTCCTTGAACCGCCAAACGTTTTTTAAAATCATCCATTGTCGTATGGAGTTCGGTTTTTTTTGTTTTTTTGAAAAATTTCTCCAGACCCAGAAGTAGCTTAGAAGCTTGTTCTTCCAAAACTTCAGCCTCTTCTTCCGTTGGCTTTTCAATGCTGGAAACCGTAATGAGCCTTTCTTGATCTTTATAAAGATTTCTAAGACCGTCATCAGGAAGATTATCAATTTTATCTTTCAAACCGGAAGCAGTATTTACCAATTCCAATCCATAGTATTCGGCACTTAAATTGTACAAATCCTGAATAAGATGAGTTGTCAAAATGAACATATCATCAGTTTTGGAATTGGAGTTCAAAATTTCTATCGATTCCAAGCGAGAATATGCTTTCTCTAGCTTTTCATTTAAGGTTTTCTTTTTCTCTTCACGAGTTTTCTCGTCGTCGCCTAGAACCGGCTTTTTAAATTGTATTGTAAAATATTCCTTAATCTGCATAATACTTCCCTATTTTGTCATTAGAAGTGGGAGACAGGGAGAATTCAACTCTCTTTTTCGGACAAATCATCACATTTGAATCATCCTACCTGAATCTTAACCCCATCGTCTTCACCCATGCGAGGAACGCCCGAATGCCCCGTAATGGCAATCAATACAGTAAACACACCAATGCGACCTACAAGCATAATGATTGCAAAAAATATTTTTTCAATATCTCCTAAATTGGGAGTGAGCCCCAATGAATAACCTACTGTTGAAAATGCCGATATGAGTTCGAAGAAAATTATATGAAGATTATTCTCATTTTGGTTCATAATCGCTAAGACTATAAATATAAGAGCGAGCACGGTTGTTGCCAAAAAATACACTCTGATACTTATTGCAACCGAATTCTTGGAAATGGTTTCTCCGAAAAGTTGAACTGTTTTTGAAGGATTAATAACATTTTTTAGATAAGCTGCCAGTATGGCAAATGTTGTTATCTTTACACCTCCCGCTGTCCCTTGAGGACCGCCCCCAATAAACATTAGCACAGCAATAATAACTATGCTTGCGTCATTTGCCCCCGATAGATCAATAGTGGAGAAACCGGCAGTTCTTGAACAAACAGAAATAAAAAAAGCATTCGCCAATTTTACATCCCAGTCCATTCCAAATAATGTATGGGGATTATTGATTTCCAAAGCTAATAATGTAAATGTTCCAATGGTAAGAAGAATCAAAGTGCCATAAAATAGAATTTTATATTGAATGCGATTCGATTCACCGTGCAAATGAGAATTGTAATCCTCGATCTTTTCATCCAAATAGTGAGAGAATTTTATAAATGTTTCATAAAGTATCGGAAATTTATCCATAGAAGGGTTTGTTATGATTTTACTATAAAAATATGTTTCCAATCTCGATTCGATGTGGTAAAAAATTTTCTGTAAAGCCTGCAAACCGATCTTTTCAACATAAATAATAACGGGAAATCCTATACCTCCTAAAATTATCAATAGGCTCACAATATATATGGATAAGGGATGAAACGCAATGATAGAAAGATCATTGATTATTGAAAAGCCTGCATTATTGAAACTGGATATACTAGTGAACACACTAAAAAATAATCTGTTTACATTTGGAGGAAGATCTGCCGGGAAAAAGTAATAAATTGAAATGGCACCTATTGCTTCAATTGTCATAGAAATGTTTACTACCGAAAACAGAATTCTCCTAACTTCGGAACTTTTATATTTTTCCGCAACTTCGCTTTCATTAGTAGCATCGATGGCTTCTTTTACGATAAAGTTAAATCGTATGTTGCGACTTTCACCTCGAACAATCAATAGGCCGATAATAACAGTAAACGATATTATTCCTAATCCCCCGAGTTGAATAAGGATCATAATAATCCAATGTGAAGCGTGAGTAAGCTCACTAAGTTCTACGGGACTAAGTCCGGTAACACAAACAGCTGAAGCAGATAGGAAAAATGAATCCGTGAAGGACAACATACCCTTTTCTGCTAAAAAGATTCCCAAACTTCCCAAAAGTATAAAAAGTCCGAAAACCATTAGAATTACACGAGCAACTGACAAACCTTCCATAAGTTTGTTAAATCTTGTTTCTAATTTATTGATTCTTGCTGGATTTTCAGGTTCCGACGACGAACTTGGCTGCATTCTGTCAATTTCCTCAATGGTTTTTTTTATCCAATTCAAATTTTCTTTACATCACAGGCACTTTTACGAAATTGGTAAATACTTATACCTCGAGGAAATTCATGAGCACTGCTACATTTACGCCATCAGAAAAACTATTAAAAACCAGAAATATTGGTATCTCGGCACATATCGATTCCGGAAAAACTACTCTTACAGAACGTATTCTATTTTATACAAACCGAATTCACGCAATCCACGAAGTTCGTGGTAAAGACGGAGTGGGAGCAAAGATGGACTCCATGGAATTGGAGAGAGAAAGAGGGATTACCATCCAATCTGCCGCTACCTATTGTACTTGGAAAGACACGACTATCAACATCATTGATACTCCGGGTCACGTTGATTTTACTATTGAAGTGGAAAGATCATTACGTGTATTGGACTCTGCTATCATGGTTCTCTGTGGAGTTGCCGGAGTTCAGTCTCAGTCCATCACAGTTGACAGACAGATGAAGCGTTACAACGTTCCGCGACTTGCATTTATCAATAAATTAGATAGAACCGGAGCGAACCCTTGGAAAGTAATCGGACAGCTTCGTGAAAAACTGCATTTGAATGCTGTTGCTGTTCAACTTCCTATCGGTTTGGAAAACGAATTGAATGGTATTGTGGACTTGGTTCAGATGAAAGCTTTCTACTTCGAAGGAGAAGGTGGTCTCAATATTGTCGAGAAAGAAATCCCAGCTGAATTGGTAGACCAAGCCAACGAAAAAAGAGAAGAATTATTGGATGCGGCTTCTCTATTTAGTGATGAACTCACTGAAGCAATGTTGGAAGGTGAGCCTACAGAAGATCAAATTCATGCAGCTATCAGAGCGGGCGTTTTGAGTCTGAAACTTGTTCCTGTATTCATGGGTTCTGCTTTTAAAAACAAAGGTGTTCAGAAATTATTGGATGGAGTAGCAAATTACCTTGCCTCTCCTGTAGATATTCGTAACGAAGCAATGGAAATCGGAAATGAAGAATCTCGATTGGATTTAGTTTCCGATGCAACTCGAAATCTAGTATGTCTTGCGTTCAAATTGGAAGATGGACGTTATGGTCAGTTGACTTATATTCGGGTCTACCAAGGAAAACTCCAGAAAGGTATGACTATATACAACTCATCCACCGGGAAAAAGCATAATATTGGACGATTGGTTCGTATGCACTCGGAAGAAATGGAAGAGATTGAATCTGCCGAAGCCGGTGATATTGTTGCTCTTTTTGGTATTGATTGTGCTTCCGGGGATACATTCACCGATGGTAAGACATAATCTGTTTTACTTTTTCCCACGATGATTAATAAAATATCATGAATTTCTTC
>JAFIGA010000277.1 GCA_020831715.1 Leptospira sp.
TGCAAATTTCTTGCTGATGATTTAGCTAAGTCCAATTGGGAAAATGGTTGTCCCATTGCAACAGTAACCCTAGAGATCGCCAGCCAAAAAGATGCAATTCAGGCAATTGCCAAGAACCATTGGAAAAAGTGGGAAGCAAAAATCCAAGAATTCTTAAAAGATAACAAAGTGAAATCTACCGGCCCGGAATTGGTAAACTTGATCATCACATCGATTGAAGGCTCTCTTTTGCTTGCTCGTGCATATAAGAGTAAAGACCCATTAATTCAAACAGGGAAGATTTTGTCTGAATTGCTGAAGAAGTAGAGAATTTAAATTTTTCATTCTTTTGAGAAAAATGGGTCAGAAGACTAGGCTTTTAGGATTTCATTTACCTCTTCCGTATCGAAGTATTCAGGATCAAAGTCATCCCCTAGCCAATCCATCATATCATAGTATTCTTTATGTTTGGGATCAGAAATAATTTTCAGTAAATCTTCGTATCCGGGAGGTCCACCACAATCTTCCGGTGGGCAGTTTCTTTTTCCCCCAAGACAAATTGGAACCTTTATAACTGTTTCATCCAATATTTTTTCCAAAACAACAGAATGTTGCCATCCATCTCCGAAATCATACTCATAGATGATTTTATCTTTGGGTTTCCTTAAAACATCATTTAACTTTACTTTTCTATAGTCAGTGAAATCATAAAATACATCATCTGATGGTTCACAATAGATTTCTCTTCCGATAATAAATTGATGTAAATGAGTATCTGTCCATCCCATGGAGCCTTGAATCACAAGATGGAGTTTAGGTAAAGTAATGTTGGAATCCACTAAAATCTTCCTCCAGATTGGAGGTTTTATATCTAGCAATTGAATCTTGATTTCATAAGCTATCTTTGAAGGAAACTTTTTAACATTGGACATTATAATAATTTTGAAGAAAAAATCTTTTAGTCAACTAAAAAATTCAATACATATTTCTTCGGAATACAACCAGATTACTGACGATTGAGCATTGAAACCAAATTGTCATCATTAACTAAAAACCAATGAGAAACTTTTTTTCCAAAATCGAATCCACCATTACATTGATTGAATTCCATAGTATGGTGTCCAGTTTTACGTAATCACTCTACTCTTGGTTCTCCGGGTGTTCCGTAGGATCAAGCCGGCTTACCACACACTCAAAGATCTCGTATCCGGATTGGATGATCTTGCTGATGGTGGCATTGGACGCCTTGGGAACAAACCTCAATTTGGAGTCACCGAAATAGAGAGCGAGGGCGTTCTCGTGGTATGGGTTGTCTTTTTCCCATACAATCCGTAAGGAAGTTCCGATTTCCAATTTAGAAAAATGGAGTGCTCCTTCGTAGTAGGAAAATCCTGCAATGGTAAAGTTGGTTAGTACTTGTCATATAATACTCACTCAACACAGGAGTCCAACAAAATTTGAGATGAAGATGAATTGATTTTCCCCAGCTTATCTTCCTTGGCAATTTTTCCTCAAGATACCTTTCTTTAATGGAAAAAGAATCCTCGGCATTGAGGTTATCTACTCTCTCTTTTTCGAAATAAGATCCATCCCCATTCTGATTCATGCAAGTCATCATCCAGGCGATTAAGATTTGGATCCAAAAAAGCCCTGGTAAAAATATAATTTTCCATTTTTTGTTAGACAAAATTATATAGAACATTCTATATAGAAATATTGGAGGGCAATTATGAACTTAGCCGAAGCAATATGCTTAACCGGAGCTGGGGTATTTTTTATGACAGGACTTATCACAGGTATTTGGAAGTATTATAAAATGATCGAGTCACCCACAGCACAAGCTCCTTATTATGTTGATACCGCTCACAGAGCATCCTTTTTATATGGATTTGCAGGAATTCTTTTATATGTTTTAGCCGGACATAGTGTATTTTCTGAATATGTGAACACTATTGCCGCTATCTCAGCATTAACATTTTTTGGGCTTGCAATAATTATATATCTTATTCATGGATTTCTTGGAGACACGGACAATCAATTCAAAAAGCCATTTCAAATGGGGAGTTGGAAAATGCCGGGATTTATGTTTCATGGATTTATGCTATTTTTGATAATTGCGGAAATAGGCGGATCGGGAGTATTGATTTTGGGAACATTGATAAAGATTTGGGGATAGAAATCTTTAGAATTCAATAATCCCATTGAGAAAATAACTTGTAAATTGAATTAGTTTTGATTGACAAATTTATATAAAACGTTCTATATAGAAATATTCAACATGAAAAAAGATCTAAAAATCATCCTAAGCCTACTCCTTCTTGCTTTTGTTCCCACCATAGCCGGAACAGTGAGATTCTTACAATTGACCTCAGGTGAGGTTGCAACACCGGAGGATCAGAGATTTTTTGATGATCCGATACCTGTTTTCATTCACATCTTTGCTGTTTTTTTCTATAGTGTTTTGGGTGCATTTCAGTTTGCTCCCAATTTTCGAAAGAATCACTTGAAATGGCACAAAATGTCAGGAAGAGCTTTGGTAGTTCTTGGGTTTCTGTCCGCTACGACAGGTCTGTGGCTTACATTAATTTTTCCCAAACTACCAACGGATGGAGAATGGCTTTACTCCATTCGATTGGTTGTGGGAACTTGGATGACTCTCTGCATCGGTATTGGATTATTCCATATCCTAAAAAGAAATATACAATCCCATAGCCATTGGATGATTCGTGGCTATGCCATCGGTATGGGTGCCGGAACCCAAGTCTTTACTCATTTACCTTGGTTCATTTTTGTAGGAGGTGATCCAACCGGTATTCCCAGGGATTTGATGATGGGAGCCGGGTGGTTGATCAATGCAGTTGTTGCGGAATGGATTATTCGTAAATCATAGAGTGGTTGGCAAACCATAATATTGATTCAAAGTAAAGAAATTTTTTATAAAATTATTTATTTCCAAAAAAAAACTTGTAATTTGGTTGTAATTACTCCATGGTTGTATATGTGAAATATGTTCAATGAAATCTAATCTCTCACCAAATGAGAAATCGATTTTATTCAGGAGGAAATATATGGGACATAATAAAACCATCCAAGCTATAGTTTACTTCCTGCTCTTGAGTATGTTTTCCGCCTGCAATCTGCCCGGATTGGCCGACCCTTTGGCATATCTTCTTATCAATCAGGTGAGTCGAAACGCAAATCCTTCATCTGGCAATTCGAATGCATCCGATGATTCTAATAACAGAGTAGCCACACCGATCTTTAGTCCGAGTGCTGGGCACTACACTACTCCACAAAATATTGTCATCTCCACTACAACAGAGAATGCAACTCTTTACTACAGTTTGGATGGATCTGATCCTACAACCTCATCAGCAGTCTATACCGGACCTATTCATATTTGGGGTATTGCCGGTAAGACTCTCAAGGCTTTCGCTACACGAGAAGGACTCCAGGAAAGTGCTATTGCATCATCCGGGATCTATAGTTATCCCGTGATTCGCACCGGTCAGACAGCAACCCTTGCTCCTCAGGATGACGGGGCACTTTCTCCCGGAGTCGTTCGAAGTTACTCCGGACCCACTCAACATACCGTTTATCCTTCGGATTACACAACCACCGACAATGCCACCGGTCTCGTTTGGCGGACTTGCAGTCAAGGTCAGACGGGAGATACTTGTCCGGAAGTTTCTATCCAAATGACTTATGCAAATTCCCAAACAGGGACAGATGGCTGTAACTCTTTGAATTCTATGAATGCCGGAAACGGGTATGCAGGGCGAACCGACTGGAGACTGCCGACTAGATTTGAAATGGAAACTTTACATGACTATGGGCTAACTGCGGCTCCAACGATTTCCGGAACCTTTTTTCCTAACACTCCGACCGATAGGGACTATTTTACATCTAACGTCAATGCAACAAACACCACTCAGCAATGGTTGAAGACTTTTTTCTTTGGAGGTCAGTCCATTTATGTAAACGTTGGATCGAGACATGTGAGATGCGTTTCCGGTATAAGTAGAACATATAACAATAACTTCAGAGATAATGGAGACGGTACCATTTCTGATAGAACCACAGGACTCGTTTGGCAGAAATGTTCTATTGGACAGACCGGAACGACTTGCTCTGACACAGCGGCTAGTTTGTTGAATTGGAATGACGCAATCTTGAACTGCAACTCACAGACACTTGCCGCCAGGACGTGGAGACTTCCTACTTTGAATGAATTGAGAACATTAATGGATATTTTGAAAGCTACCAATCCCAGAATAGACGAGACATATTTCCCTAGCACAGAAGAAAACACCTATTGGTCTTCCACTTCCAATTCTTCACCGACAACGATTGCTTGGAGGGTTAATTTTACCAACACAGCAATAGATAGGATAGCTAAAACCAATACTTTTCCGGTAAGATGTGTCTCGGATCCATAAAAATATTTAAAAATCTTCGATCTATCTAACCAAACTCTACAAACTATCGTCTAAATATCTGAGAAAATTATGGCAAATATCATTCATTCCGTAAACGAGTTCGAAAAGTATCTGGCTAAGTGGACAGAAACCCCGATGGGAAGAAAACAATTTCTTGCATCCATACCACTTCTTATGCTTGCTTGCGCTTCCGGTGAAAAAGGTAGATATCGAGAAGGACGTAGAGAGGAAGGCGAGATAGCTATGAGTGTGGAAGAAGAAAAAGCTCTTGGTGAAGAAATTCGACCTCGCATACTCCAGGATTACCCACCGGTTCAGGATCCGGAACTCCAGCAATACATGGATGAAATAGGACAAAAAGTAGTTCGTGCCAATGGGCTTCACGGCAAGCCATACAAATACAATTTTACAGCTGTCAATGCAGGTTTTGTAAATGCATTTGCCCTACCCGCCGGCACAGTAATGGTGACCACACCACTCATAGCTATGGCAGAATCCGAAGCCGAATTGGTTGGTGTAGTGGGACATGAAATTGGACATATTGAAGCAAGACATTCTGCATCTAGGATGGAAGCCGCAAAAAATGCACAAACTGCTTCTTGGAAATATGCAGCAAGCGGTGGTTTGATTGGAGGGCTTTTAGGATTGGGTGCAGGTAAAATATTTTGCCCTCCTCGTGACAATGCATGTCTTGCCAAGGCGGCAGGGTTAGGTGCCGTAGCTGGTGGAGCAGGTGCACTTTTAGTTCAAAAATACCAATTTATGGCGAATTCCAGGGAAGATGAAATGGAAGCAGATCGAATCGGATTTCGACGATCACTCAATGCAGGATATGACAAGAATCATATCGGCAAATTCTATGACAGATTGTATCTTATGGAACAAGAGGCAAAAGCCGGACAGAATCCACTTGCCATGCGGTTAAACGATGCAATCAGTACCCACCCACCTTCTAGAGATAGAGTTGCGCAGATGAAATCTATGACCAATGAATCCAAGAATAAGCCCGGCGCAATTGTTAGTTCGACAGAATTCGATAAAATGAGAAAGAAGAGCGAATTCCATGCATCTCGGTTTCAGGGATAAAGCCACATAATTACCCAGATTTCTAACTAAAATCACTACACAGTTGCTATGCTCTTCGATAAAATCGTATATCCCATTTTAGAAAATAGGTTTTTTAATCGTGAAAAATGTTCATAA
>JAFIGA010000287.1 GCA_020831715.1 Leptospira sp.
AGAAAGACATTTCTACCAAGATTACTGATACTAACCAAAAATTGATTAAAAGCGAGGATCTATTAAAAGATCCTCAAAGTAATAACAAGGTGGATGTATCCAAACTGGAACTAACCCGACAAACATTTAGAGGACTTTTTATCTATCCCGGATCCCTGGAATGGGATGAGTTTCTGAAAGAATTCTACAAAACAAAAGGAGTCAAGGTTGGTGAAAAATTAGATCTGGAAGTATATGAAAAATTCTGCCGAGAATTCTTTAAAATCTCCAAGCAGGATAAGCACCATCAGAAGGTTCGAAAGGTCTTCAGTCTTCCCGTAATTGACAATCCATCTGGGGGTTTCCGTATAAAAAGAAAGAATTTTGATGGAACGGAAATATACCAAGTAGCAACAGCAGATGATGGATATGCGGCAGGATTTCCGATTATTGGTGAGAATCTCGAAATCCACAATAGCAAAAAAGGTATAGCCTTGCCTGGTATTGAGAAAGCAAAGACCATTTCTGCATTACAGAATAAAACAGGTGGGACAGAAGAATATGTCTTTATGGATGATTGGAGAGAAGTGGATACCTCAAATTTGGAATCCGTGGAAAGGTTGTGCATACAGCCGAACTCACTGCCAAGAGCAAGAGTGTATGCCGAAATAAAGATTCAAGATTTGAAATCGATATGTGAAAACATAGATTCAACAAATCTCTATAAAATTCCACAGACTATAAAGTTAAAAGAAGGAAATAAAATTTCTAATATGTTTCCAGAATTGAAAGAACCCAGGGGTGATATTCGAGCCAAGTTCATTGACTCAGAAGCAGGAATTATCGGAATTGAGTATATTATTCAATCTACAGATAAAGCAATAGGGGATCTCTACAATTCCGGAACACCTATAGGATCTCCCTATGAGACATTTGTCCGTAATTAACTCAGGAAGTCACTTGAAGCTAGATGGGGGGCTTCTTCATATTATGGAAGGCTCAAATCTTGTGAAGGAAATTCCTCTGAATCGAGTGAAGACGGTTACAGTTTTGAATCGTGGGGTGAGCTTTACGAGCAATCTCATTCAAAATTTTGCCGACAGAGGAATCAAGTTTTTCGTTCAAGATTTTCGCAAACGCCATACGGCATGTCTTTCTGGAACACACCAACATGCTGTGGTTGCTGTCCGAAAGAAGCAATTTGAAATGATAGGTTCTCAATCACCCAAAATTTCCAATGCGATCATCTATGGAAAGATACGAAACCAGAGAGCCGTTCTTTTGTATTTCTCCAAATATTTGCAAAACGAAAAACCTGAATATTTCGAAACCCTCAAGAGAACTTCCGATGAGCTATTGATTCTTTCCAACAAACTGCTAGAGATTCAAACCACAACAGATCCGAATTGGAGGAATCAAATTTTGGGATATGAGGGTAGATCGGCACTACTGTATTGGAAGGCAATCGCAGAATGCGAGCTAGGAGGAAAGGATTTTAAAAACCGAACAGGAAGAGGAGCAATTGAAATCACAAACCAAGCATTAAACCTTGGGTATGCAATCTTGGAATCCTATGTATGGAATGCTCTTTCCAACACAGGTATGGAAATCTATGCCGGTTTCCTCCATACAGACCGTCCGGGCAAGCCATCCATGGTTGTAGATTTCATGGAGGAATATAGACCTTGGGTTGTGGATAGATCGGTAATGAAACTACGTCATGAATTAAAGAAGAAAAGTCAATTGGATGATAATTTAAAAAAGCAAATTATTCAAGAGATACATAATACTTTCTTAAAAAAATACTACTACCGAAAGCAGAAAGTGAAACTAGAGTCCATCTTACAAAAACAGGCTTACCGTCTAGCCGGTTCATTTTTTGATAAAGAATACAAACCTTATATTTTTAAATGGTGAAATTGTATGGAACTCTTAAAAGAAATTATCGTTGTATATGACGTTTCACAAAATAAGTCAAGAACCAAGCTTTTCAAAGCATTAAAAAATATAGGACTTCAAAATATACAGGATTCTGTATTCTGGGGAAGAGTGAATGAAGCTGAGAAAAGATCCATTCGAAGATTTTTCCAAGAGCACTTAGACAAAGAAACGGATCGTGCTTTTATATTGGAAACCAAACTTTCCAGTCAAATCAAGTTAACCGGTTTTGGATACGGTGATGGGAGTCAATTTGATGAAGAACTCTTCTACATTGCATAGCATACCAATTAGCTTATTGCGACAGTATATATTTTGTCCTCGTATCCCATATTTTTCTGAAATTCTGGGATACAGAATGCAAGAACCTATCTGGACAGAACAAGGACAGAGTTTCCATTCCGAGTTGGAAAAATTGATTATACGACGAATTCCTGAAAAATTTGGATTTAACAATCCATCGATGGAAAAAAGAGTAAATGTTGTATCGGAACAACTGGGTTTAAATGGAATTGTGGATTTTATATTTTATAATGACACTTATGTTGTCCCTATTGAGTTTAAAATCTCAGGTAAAAAACCCACAAGAGGACAGGAGCTTCAATTGCTTGCATACGGTTATGCTTTGGAAGAGATGAAAGGTTTGCAATTCGAGAGAGGATATTTTGTGATGGGCAGTAGCAAAAAACCGATTGCGGTATTCCCCAATGATTTTAAAAGAGATGAAATAATCAATATTCGGAGCTCCATATTGCAAACTTATGAGACGATGCTAATGCCAGAATCTCCGGCATCTATACATAAATGCACACAGTGTGAGTATCTTAATCTTTGCAATGATAGGAATTTTTGAAAAATGAACTTACTGTCCATACGTACTGTAGAGGGACAGTCAATCTTACATTTGATTGATTTCAGTTGTACGAATCTCAATTTCAATGTGAATTCTTTTCGCAAAATGTCCAGCATTTTTTGCATTTTTCTCACTTGCGAAAATAAAAAAAATAAACCCTCCCCGATTGCCATTTTAATGGCCTAGGGAGGGCTCCATCATATTCAGTCTTGAGATTCGATCAACTGAAACTCTTAGGTGAATCCGTTCCGAGTCCTAGCTTGGATCCATCATATTCAGTCTTGAGATTCGATCAACTGAAACTCTCTGCTCCTTCTGATTGTGTGCGCATATAAGACCATCATATTCAGTCTTGAGATTCGATCAACTGAAACTAGAAGTCTATGAGATTCTGAACGAAAGAAGTTCCATCATATTCAGTCTTGAGATTCGATCAACTGAAACCGACTTATCCCAATGAGAAATCCGGAGGGATGGACCATCATATTCAGTCTTGAGATTCGATCAACTGAAACCCTTGAAATCATAGCCTTGGTGTTTGTCACGGTTCCCCATCATATTCAGTCTTGAG
>JAFIGA010000166.1 GCA_020831715.1 Leptospira sp.
TGACCTGATTTTCGTACCATTTAGTTGCCCCTCTTTTATGGTTTGTTTTGCAATTATTACCATATAAATAGGGGCTTTTTTGTACATCATTATTAGGTTTAGTTAGAAATCTGGGTAATTAGTAGCCCAATCAATACGGTAAATGTAATGATGCCAAGTCCTCCAATCTGAACTAAAATCATTATTATCCAGTGAGTAGAGTGAGATAAGCTTGAAAGGGGAATGGGACTTAAACCTGTAACGCAGATTGCTGATGCTGATAAATACAAGGAATCCACATAACTTAATGTAAATTTTTCGGAAATAAATATACAAGCGCTGCCAAAAAAAATGAAAAATAGGAAAAATAGAGCTATCACTCTTGCTACAGAGAATTTTGGAATTAAACTGGATATTGTGAGAGATCCGCCTGGACTATTCATCAGTTGATAAATACTATACCAAAGAATCTGGATATTAAGTAAATTTTTAAATATTGGAAATTTTGGATTAAGCTAGCTAAAAAACAGGAATCAGTAGAGTTTGTGGAAAAGAAAGGAGTATTGGAGGAAGTATAAAATAAAGAAGTTAACAAGATGTCCTCTGCCTTTTTGAAGTCAGAAAGTCTAATAGATAGAATGAGA
Organism: Leptospira sp.; assembly: GCA_020831715.1. GTDB lineage: Bacteria > Spirochaetota > Leptospiria > Leptospirales > Leptospiraceae. The sequence goes on from JAFIGA010000166.1 coordinate 624, forward strand.
AATTATATAATGAATCGAAGTATCTATCTGAATTTTAGAGTATCTTTTATTGTTGTAGTGCTTATTGGATTTACCAATTTATTAGGATGTGGTGGGGAAGCTACCTCGAACTCTACCTCGGATAGCCAACAAGAAAAAAGGGAAATTTCCAAACCGGGTATTTTGTTCTTTGGAGACAGCCTCACTGCCGGGCTGGGGCTTGTGGATCCGGAGGAAACAGCATGGCCTAGCTTAATAGGGAAAAGATTACAAGAAGAAGGATTGGAATATGAAATCTGGAATGCGGGCTTATCAGGTGATACAACATCCGGTGGATTGGGAAGATTGGATTACAGCCTAAAAAGAGAGCCCGCAGTGTTTGTTTTGGAGCTGGGAGCTAATGATTCCATGCGCGGTGTTCCCATTTCAGAAATACGAAAGAACCTCATACTTATTATAGACCTCGTGCAAGAGAAGTATCCCAATACCAAGATTCTTTTGGTTGGTATTAAAACATTTCCAAATCTGGGAGCAAGCTACCGTAAACAATTTGATTCTTTGTTCCCTGACATTGCGAAGCAAAAAGGCGTGCCCTTGGTTCCATTCTTGTTGGAAGGAATTGCCGGGGATCGCAAATTGAATCAAAAAGATGGAATTCACCCTACAGAAGAAGGGCATGAAATCATTGCCGAGACGGTTTATCCTCATTTGAAAAAATTACTCTGATCTTGGATTATTTTTACTAATTTGCCTTTACAGGGCAGTCACACAGAAAAAACTGTCCTTAACTAAAGCCACTCGCGGGAATAGCTCAGTGGTAGAGCATCTCCTTGCCAAGGAGAGGGTCGCGGGTTCGAATCCCGTTTCCCGCTGGATGGGTTTTACCCATCTGTCGAACAATTTGAATCATCGGATACCCCCTCATGGAATACAAAGTAAAAAAAAATAATAACGCAACCGCAGAATTAACCATTCACTTCACAGCTGAAGAGTTGGAAAAAGGTTTTGATAAAGCATATTTACAAAACAAAGATAAGGTGAAAGTTCCCGGTTTTCGTCCGGGTAAAGCTCCTCTGGAAAGAATCAAAAAGATATTAGGCGACTCTGTTACAGAAGATGCCATCAATCATACTCTCAATGATGCAATCATCGAATTATTTCCCAAATTAGATCCAAAGCCATTTAGAATTCCCAGATTCAATATCCAAGACGAGAAATTGGACAGATCAAAAGGATTTTCTGCTGTAGGAGTATATGATACTTTTCCTGAAGTAACTCTTCCCAAATACAAGAAGATTAAAGTTGATACCTACGAGATCAAGCCAAGTGACGCGGATATTCAGAAAGAATTGGAAATCATACAAAATAGTTTAGCCAGAAATGTCCTGAAAGAAGAAGGCGAAGATTTGCAAACAGGCAATCTAATTGAGATGAAATATAGATTTTGTCCTGCCGAGGAAGAGCTACCCGAAGAAAAACTCACAGGCAAATACAAAATCGGTCAGAAGGAAAATCCTCCCGGATTCGATGAAAATCTGATTGCAATGAAGGTGGGTGATACAAAAGCATTTGACTTTACCTATCCCGCAGAATTCCCACAGGCTCCCGAATCTGCTGGGAAAACTTACAAATATGAAATTACTGTTACTGCAGCCTATAATGTGAATCTTCCTGCAATCGATGATGATATGGCTTCGGAATATGATGGTTCCGAGAATCTAGCAGAATTGAAGAATAAGATCCAAGATCGAATTGTTGCAGCGAAGAATGAAGAGTTGAAAACCTTCACTTTTACCGATATCTATGCTAAGATGGTGGAAGAAGGAAAATTTGTCATCCCTGAGAACCTCATAAAAGAAGAAGGGGAGCATGTATTCCAGACTATGTTTCAGCAATACAATCTGCCTCCTATCAGCATGAAGGAATATTCTGAAAAGATCGGGGCTCCGCTGGAAGAAACTCAGAAAAAATTCCAGGAAATGGGTCTGAAGAGACTGCAGGGGTATTTTCTTCGATTAAAAATTGCGGAAGAAGAAAAAATTCAGGTTACACCGGAAGAGTTCCAAGAGAAGATGAAAGTAATGGCGGAAAGCTTTGGTGAGGATTTTGATAAATTTCTCAAAAGAATGGAAAAGGAAGAAAGAATTCCTGCTATTCAGGACAATCTCTTGATGGAAAAGGTAGATAATTTTGTCTACGAATCCGTAGAGAAGAAAGGACCCAAATCTCTGAGCCTAGAAGAATCCGACAAGTTACTGAAAAGGGAGAACCAAGCAGCATGACTTTGATGCCTTATGTAATTGAGCAGACATCTCGTGGAGAGAGACAGTATGATATATTTTCTCGACTTCTAAAAGACCGAATTATATTTTTAGGGAGTGGAATTGACGAGACCTATGCGAACGTCATCACTGCTCAGATGCTTTTTTTGGAAGCGGAAAACCCTGAAAGAGATATATATTTATACCTAAATTCTCCCGGTGGTTATGTAAGTGCAGGTATGGCAATCTATGATACCATGCAGTACATCAAACCGGAAGTTCGTACACTTTGTATTGGTCAGGCTTCTTCTATGGCGGCACTACTACTTGCAGGTGGAGCTAAAGGCAAGAGATCCGCACTTCCCAATTGCCGTATTATGATGCACCAACCCTTTGGGGGAGCAACCGGACAGGCAAGCGATATAGAAATCTCAGCAAGAGAAATCATTAAGACAAAAGATATCTTGATTAAACTTTATGAAAAACATACAGGGAAATCTGCAGAACAGATTCGAAAAGATACAGAGAGAAATTTTTTCATGAGTGCGGAAGAGGCAAAAGAATACGGTATCATTGATAACGTAATTGCTGACCGTAAGAAGGCTTAGAGACACTCAGATCTAGGCCTCTTAGGAGGGACAAATGAGTAAAAAAACTTCTCAAACCAAGGACAAGCTCCATTGTTCATTTTGTGGTAAGGCTCAAGACGAAGTTCGTCGTCTAGTAGCAGGACCCGGTGTGTATATATGCGATGAGTGCATCTCACTCTGCAATGAAATCATTGCAGAAGAGCCTGTTGCCGGTGAGGAATCACCCACTGTAGTTGGTGATATTCCAAAACCCGTTGAAATTAAAAAGATCTTGGACCAATATGTGATTGGTCAAGACAGAGCCAAGAAAGCTCTATCTGTTGCTGTATACAATCATTACAAAAGAATTTATTTCAACGATAAAAAGCAAGATGTAGAATTGGAGAAATCCAATATTCTCATGATAGGCCCCACCGGTTCCGGTAAAACATTGCTCGCGCAAACTTTGGCTCGTATTTTGAAGGTGCCATTCGCCATTGTAGATGCAACTGCTCTAACAGAGGCAGGTTATGTAGGCGAGGATGTGGAAAACATCATCTTGAAGTTGATTCAAAATGCGGACAACGACATCAAACGTGCTGAATTGGGAATCATTTACATTGACGAGATTGATAAGATCACCAGAAAATCCGACTCAGCTTCCATCACTCGAGATGTGAGTGGGGAGGGTGTACAACAAGCGCTGCTTAAAATCATCGAAGGTACCACGGCAAATGTGCCGCCCCAAGGTGGAAGAAAGCATCCTCACCAAGAATACATCACTATAGATACGAAGAATATTCTTTTCATAGTTGGTGGAGCCTTTGTGGGCTTGGAAGGAATCATTAAAAATCGTATGGGTTCCAAGACAATTGGCTTTTCCGATGAGGTGAAGTTAGTCGAAGCAGTTTCCATTGATGAAGATGAGTCTGTCATTCATAATGTGATTCCGGATGATCTGCTGAAGTTTGGTTTGATACCTGAATTCGTAGGAAGGCTTCCCATTATGGCTACATTGAATGAATTGGATGTTGAGTCATTGAAGTCCATCTTCTCGGAACCTAAGAATGCGATCATGAAGCAATATATCAAGATGTTCGAAATCGAACATGTTAAGTTGAAGTTCACTGACGAAGCCATAGTAATGATTGCCGAAGAAGCAATTAAACGTGAGTCAGGTGCAAGAGGTCTTCGAGCAATTGTGGAAGACACAATGATGGATCTGATGTTTCATATCCCAACCAGAAAAGATGTTCTTGAAGTCGTAGTAACAGGGGATGTGATCAAGAAGAAAGAATCCCCCATCGTTATCCTCAAGGGTGAGATAGAGAAGATCGCCTAATATTTGCCTTAGTTCGATCGCTTGATGCAAATGAGTCCGAGTTTGTCTAGTGCCTTCTTTCCGTAGCGTTTGGATACATGATTGGCAATAGCCAAGGTAATTTCTCTGGAATTCTTTGCATTGACATTCTCTACTTCGAAGACTCTACGATTCAATTCCTTGGCGAACTGGGAGCCTGTTAGGTGAATGGTTTTAAGAATCCTGTCGGAGAGTAGAATCAGCCACTCATTCTCATCCAAATGGGAATGAAAACTCTCATTGAGATCCGGCTTGTCAGGCAGGTTCTTGCCGGGAAATTTTTCCAATTCACGAACTCCCACTTCAGACCAGATAAGAATAGGGCAGTCCTGCCAAATATAGTAATTGATCTCGCCTGACTGAGATTCCAAATTAAATAGCGAAAGATTCAAGAGCCCTACAGAATCATTATCCAAGGATTCTGCGACAGATCTAAAAATTCCATTTCCATCTTTGTTGGGCAAATTATGAATGAATCGAAATACACTGTGAATACTTGCCTTAAAAGAATTCTCTCTCACTCCGGGAGAATCGAAGCCGGCAATAATTCCGATACATCCTTGATCGGTTCTGACCAATTGAATGTAATCTTGTGCCGGGTTTCGACTATTCTTGGGAAAAAGGGATATATCCAATCCGGGAATTCTCTTAAGTGGAAGAGTTGTGATATGCTTTTGGATATGATTAGTTAGGTGAAATTTTTCTTGAGCGATAGCCTTTCTTGCTTTTTTTTCGGATCGTTCATCTTCTTGGTAGAGAGCAATCTGCAATGACCGAATTAAACTTCCTATCTCATCGTTTCTTGTAATCTGAATGTCTTCTCTACTCCCATCTTCCCTCCAGGATTGGATGAAATGAATCAGGTTCCTAAGACTTGCATAGAAAATATTAAAAGAAAATGCCGTGATTACAGCTGTCAAGGTTGAAAAGCAAAAGGCAAATCCCAATCGAATCAATCGTCTCGAACCATCCCAGCCTTCTGTTTTTTGTATGAGTTCTCGGAGAATGAGAAGATCCTCCAAAAGAATAAACCCCATAAAAAAAGTGAAGGTTGTAAGGAATACTAATATGGATATTTTAAAACGAAAACTTAATTGATTGAGTCGATTCATATTTCATCCTTTCTCTCTAAAATTTTCATTAGGATTAACGATACAGAAAAAAGTATTAATAATGGACCAAATAACATGAGCATGGAAATCACATCCGGTCCCGGAGAAAAGACAGCCGAAAACACAGCTAGTCCAATTACAATTTCTCTCCATCTTCGAAGGAGAAAACTAGTCTTGATGATTCCCAATCTTCCGAATAATACAAGTATTACGGGGAGCTGGAAAGAAATGCCAAATACCAAATGGAGATTGAAAAAAAGATCATAGTACTCATCGATAGGTAGTTTGGCATCCACTCCATCGGGCATCCAAGTAACCAAAAAGATGCGTAAAAAGTTTTCGAATACAGTAAACCAACATAGCACGACACCTGACCAAAATAGCATGGTACTGAACAATACAATGAAGATCCCATATCGTTCTGTCTGTTCATCCAAGGCGGGAGCGACAAATCCCCAAAGGATATAGAATAAAAAGGGAAAAGCAATCAAAACCGAAAGTAAGAATGCCGTCTTGAGGTAGATAAGGAAAGGAGCCATGAGCTTGATCTGGTAGAATTTTGCCTCGGGATCTCCCAGCGCTTTCTGATAGGGGCTTATAAAATAGCTGTGGATTTCTGATCCAAAGAATAGCGAAACAGCTGTGAATATAGAAACTAAAATCACACCCTTGATGAGTCTCTGCCTGAGCTCATCTAGGTGGTCACCCAGTGTCATATATTTTTCCCTTTCGTTATATGTTACAGATTTCTCAGGTAGCATGAATGATACGAAAATGATTAAGCTTTTTTCTTCTTTTTAGCGGAAGCTTTCTTGGCTGTTTTCTTAGGTTTCTGTGAAACTATCTCATCCTCATCAATTGCTGCTTGTCTGGATGTCTCTTGGGGAGGAGTAGTATCTTCATCGGGAGAACCGGATATAGATCTACGAAATTCGCGTATACCTTGCCCTAAATCCTTGGCAAGTCCCGGTAATTTCTTTCCACCAAAAAGCAATAGGGCAAGAAAAAGAATGAGAGCAATTTCCCAGGGACCGAGATTGAGAAATGCTAATGTAGGATAAAATGAGAAGATTGAAAAATGCATGAATTGCTCCTGAAATGAATCTCTAGGAATAGGATTTAGGATTCCTCTCTCAAGTCAAAGGAAATTCTTCTTGGCTAATCGATAGAATTCGAATTGGCAAGTTTTTGAGGATTGGTTTTACTTTGGTAGGTGAATGCTTTTGGAATTTTAGTCGTGTAGAGCATACCTTGTATTCGGTCTCCAAAGGCTCCTAGATTTTCTAAATGCTCCAAAATTTCGTCGAGTGATTCATCCGGAACCAACATATTGCACGCCTCTCTTGCGGGAGATATTTTGTAAGGAAGTTCAGTTTCCTCGGTCATGCTCTGGCAAACCAATTTTGGATTTCGCATTGTGGAACCGGTGACACCTACTTTTCTGAGTTCTTTGATGATCTCGAGACCATAGCCCTCGTTGCAAAAGAAATGAATGTCAATTCCGTTAAAATATTTTCGATTACTAGCCAAAGATTTAATCTGAGAACCTCTCTTTCGCCATTCTATCCCACCGGAGAGCTTATCCAATGCGGCAATAATTTGTTCTATATTAGCGGCTTGTTTATTGGATCCTTGGCTAACTCGTGTATTTATCAAGCCTCGTTTTACAGGATACTCATATATAAAACCTCTTCCCGGATAATCCAGCTTGCCCATCTCAATGATAAAATCCATAACATGGTGAACGTCCGCTGAATTCACAACTAATTTCAAAATATCTTTTTCTCTGGGAATTGTGATCTTAAGAAGTCCCAACTTATCTCTAAGACCTGTTCCGGTTCCATAAGTGATTGTAGGAACACCAATCCCATTCTCCAAAACCAATCTGGATATTATATCACCCAGACCTCTTTGAAGGATGCAGTAGATACCGGTAAATCCGGAGAAAAACTTTTCATCATCCAAATCAAAATCACATCTATCGGATACGAAAAA
>JAFIGA010000294.1 GCA_020831715.1 Leptospira sp.
TGAATCAATCACTCCGGATTGAATGCTCGGTAGTTTAAGAATACAGGTTTACCGGCTTCAATTGTAACAGTGGCTCTAGAACTCCCATCCGGCAATTTCCCTCCGGGAAGTTCTATGGTATAATTACCCGGTCTAAGATGCAGTCGTTTAATCTGATAGTTTGAAGGAAGGAGTCTCCATGATCTAAGATCCGGAGCAATCGTTTGGCTAGCGGCGTATCCTGCCATAGCACCCATTCCTATTCTCAAGACATTTTCCAACATCTGCTGTTCTGTGGATTTGTTCTTTTTTGCACTTGAAACTGCTTTTGCCGCTGCTTCAGATGCTAAATAAGCACCAACCATTTTTACAGCGATTGAAGCTACGTTTTTGGTTACGATTGCTTTATAGTTTTCATTGAAGTTCTGTTTGGCTGTATCCGAATAGTCATTGAAAATCATTGTATTCCCAATATTTCTATTATTAACAAGGACAGATCGTGGTAGAGCAGAAGCCGGATCTCTGTCTTTGTAAATAGGAACCGGATTTTCGGCTCTAGACATCGCTGCAAGTACTCCCGCAGCACTGGCTCCTTCACCTCTGGCGCGAATTGCAGTTTCAACCGAGCCACGAAGTGTAAGAGCGAAGAACTGATCATTGAAAAGTCTTCCTCTGGATTCTTTGGTTGCCGCCTTTCCGGCTTGGTTGATAATCACCAATTCACCCATTCCTCTTTCATAAGAAATAGGGTTCATACTATTATCAAATGCCTGCACATAGTTGCTATTGTTTCTTAGTTTGGCAATATCTCTCTGGTCGTTTTCTTTTACAGCAAGCACATAGCGATCTCCTCTAACTTGCTCTAATGACGGTTCTATCTGTTCAATATTTCTGTATTGAACTCTAGCATCATTGTATCTTCCTAGAACTTCGGATAAAACAGCATCTAAATACCTTGCAGCCAGGTTTTGTCTGTATTTTCCCTGGACATACTTCATTTCTTGAAGCTCAACATCCAATCTTCTAAAATAAATTTTTGCCGTGTCGTATTGACCAATGAAAATATAATTAAGGGCTATGTAAAATTTTATGAGAACTCTCTCAAAGTCCTCACCGCGAAAGTTGGACTCATTGTCACTGAGAAAGAATGACATACCGGTTTTGGAGACACTTACTTTGATATTATCCGCTATTTGCTCCGCCTCTTTGAATGCCTTATTGGAAGAATCATAGTCACCTTTGGTATGAAAAATCATACCGGCTTCCATTAAATAGAGTAGGCGATCTTTACTGTCGGATCTGTTCGCCAATTCTCTAATTTTTGGGATTGCGGCTTGATAATTGCCACTGTAATAAGCTTTTTCGGTATCGCGTATTATAGATGTATAGCTAGTTGCACAGCTTCCAATCAATAATAATGCGACACCTGAGGTTACAGCGATAGCTGATTTTAATAGAGATTTCAGAGTGAATTTACCAACCAACTCCTTTATTTCCCCTGACAGCTTGCTTTCGGTATGCTACTCTTTCATTCCAAATAGCTATATTGGTTTCTATATCCACCAATTCAATATTAACAGTTTGTTCTACAATTCTATCACCACGAACCGTAAAGATATTTTCATCAATGTCACAACGGACAAAAAAATTGGGTGACTTCATCTTGCCTAATGAAAGACGATTCGATGTCATTCCTGTGAGGCTGAAAGAGATCTCTTTTAAAGAATCTTCTCTTGTATTGGTTCTGATAGTGAATATCTTATTTCGAATCAATTGGGAAACGAATGAATTGTCGAAGAATTCAGTTGGAATCTGTTCGGTAGTGTTGTTCTTGGTAGGGAAGTGAGCAACAAAAATACCATCTTCTCTTGGGTTTTCTTTGAAATACTTTCCGATATCATCCCCAAATCTTTTTGCCGCCTTTTCCAACTCTTGACGAGTTAAGCCCCCGGTATCAGAAACCAGATCTGTATCTAAACTCAATCTCTTCGCTCCACTGGAGCAAGAAATAGCCATCATGGAAAAAAGGAAAAAAAACAGTGAAATTCTCAGTATTCTAAACATAAACACCCCTATATAAAGACTCTAATTTTATTCAATATGGTAAAAATTAAACTATTGGCAAGCGAAAAAAAATTTACACTTAAACCCTAAAAGTTATCTTAGATATTAAGCATGGACAGAATAAAACAATTCATTTTTTTGAGTTCCGGTGTTTTTTTTCTAGGGTGTTTTACCCTATTTTGTGGAGGTCGGTCTAGTAATAATGATAATTCCGAGTTGCTTGCTTTTCTTTTACAATCACCTCCCGGAATTCAAGGTGCCTGTGAAAAATTCCTACAAACAGAAAATCTCTGTGTGGGAAATCCTGCAAATGTCAATCTAATCTGCAATGGAACTTTACAAAACAGAATTCGAAATAGAATTCAACCTGAGAACCTTAGATCAGATGATATTCTTGAAAAGTATTTTCGATGTTTTGATAATTGTAATGTTGAATTCAATCTTGCTTCCAATTGTGGAAACAACCGATTTTCTACCAATGAAGCTTACCGAAGAGCCCAGAGATCCCTCAGTGAAGGAGGATCTCTTGGAGTAGCCGCCCTTTCTTGGACAAATTGTTACAATCGTTGTCGCTCTGTAAACGGGCAGACACCACCTGAAAATTCAGGTCTCGCCGAATCCGGTACCACATTTCCGGAAGATTGGTTCCAAGGAGAATAGCATGGGTGCCTATACAGAAGAAGAAACTTTGGATAAATTATCCAAATTGTACATACCATCGGAAATCGATCAAATGCTTCCCTTGATTCGAGAAATCAATCGCTTGAAGAAAGAAAAAAATGCAGTTCTTCTAGGGCACAACTATATGACCCCGGATGTATTCTACGGAATTTCGGACATCGTGGGAGACTCATTATACCTGTCAAAAATGGCTGGAGAAACAGACGCAGATATCATCCTTTTCAATGGTGTTCACTTCATGGCGGAAACTGCTAAGATTCTCTCTCCCGATAAAAAAGTTCTTATTGCCGATCTAAAAGCCGGTTGTTCTCTCGCTGAGTCTATCACAAGAGATGACGTTAAGGCTTTGAAAGCTCAATACCCGGGTGTTCCGGTTGTTACCTATGTGAATTGCTCAGCAGAAGTTAAGGCTGAGACGGATGTATGCTGCACTTCGGCAAATGCTCAATTCATTGTGGACTCCTTGGATTCGGACACAGTTATATTCTTGCCCGATGAGTATCTAGCTCAAAATGTTCAGAAAAATACTAAGAAAAAAATTATTTCTCACCCCGGAAGATGTATGGTGCATGAGATGTATACACCCATGGACATCGAGATTACGAGACAGAGACTGGGCGGAGATGTTACGGTAATTTCCCATCCGGAATACTCTCGTGAAGTTGTTGATCGCTCGGATTTTTCCGGTTCCACTTCCCAGATGATTGACTTTGTTCGTTCGGCACCATCGAAAAACATTCTCTTAATTACAGAGTGTTCGATGGGAGACAACCTGCGAATGGAGTTCCCTGAAAAGCATTTTGTTTCCACTTGCCAGACCTGTCCTCATATGAAAAAAATTACATTGGAAAAAGTAAGAGATGCACTTTTAGAAGAGAAATTTGAAATTCATTTAGATCCGGAGATCATTCGCTTGGCGAAGAACTCGGTGACTCGAATGTTGGAACTATCATATAATAAAAAGTAGGGCAAAATGTATCGTATCGGCAATGGAATTGATTTTCACAGATTGGTTTTGGAACCATTTCGTCCGCTGATTTTGGGCGGGGTAGAGTTGGAGACGGAATTCGCCTTGCTGGGTCATAGTGATGCGGATATAGTTCTTCATAGTATTGGAGACGCTATCCTGGGAGCAATGGCTGAAGGCGATATCGGTGATCATTTCCCGGATACAGATCCGTCTCTAAAGGGCATGGATTCCAAAGACATCATAGTCAAATGCCGTGAACTCATGAAAGCCAACCAATATACTATATCGAATGTTGATGTAACAATTGTTTCCGAAAAGCCTAAAATTTCTCCCTATCGTTTGGAGATTAGAAAATCACTAGCTGAATTATTGAATCTGGAATTGAATCAAGTTTCTCTGAAAGCTACAACTATGGAAGGTATGGGTTCCTTAGGCAGATCTGAGGGAATGATGGTGATGAGCTCGGTGCTTTTGGAAAAGTAGTATTGAAGGAATGAAAAGTGGTGGAGCCTATCGGGATCGAACCGACGACCTTCTGAATGCAAATCAGATGCTCTCCCAGCTGAGCTAAGACCCCACTTCATTTCATATATACTGGGCCTGACAAGACTCGAACTTGTGACCCCTCGCTTATCAAGCGAGTGCTCTAACCAACTGAGCTACAGGCCCTTTCTATATACAACCAATATTTTGAATCCACCTCTGAATGCAAGATGAATTTGAATTATTTTTTCCCAATTGTAAATTTTATTAAAAATTCATTTGACTTATCAAGTATATAGTGCTTTTTGGAAGGGGTATGCCTCAATCGAAATCTCCTCAGACTCTTATTTTGGTGGAATCTCCCGCCAAGGCGAAGTCGATCCAGTCCTACTTGGGTGATGCTTTCCTTGTCCAAGCAACAGGTGGGCATATTATGGATATACCATCTACCGGACTATCTGTAAATGTATCAAAGGGATTTGCAATCAAAAAAGAAGTCCTCCCTAGAAAATACAAACAAGTTCAGCTATTAAAAAAATCTATTCATAAATTTAACAAAATCATTGTGGCAACAGACCCGGATAGAGAAGGGGAGGCAATAGCTTTTGACATATTGGAGTTAGGTGGTGAATCCAGGAAACAATGGATTCGTTGTGGATTTCAAGAGATCACCCCCAATGCTGTGAAGGAAAAAATCGCTAAGCCCGATTCTTTCCAGGAACTCACTCTCCAAGCCCAAGAAACAAGAAGAATACTGGACAGATTGTTCGGTTATCTGATAAGCCCCGAGTTATGGAAAAGAATACAGGGAGGCACGTCTGCCGGAAGAGTACAATCAGTAATATTGCGTTGGATCTGTGAAAGGGAACAAGAAATTCGAAATTTCAAACCGGACAAATATCTGGATCTCCATGCCTTTGAAGAAAGGCTTCAGTCAGGGGATGGGAGTCCTATATTCCAAGATGGTGGTTTCAAATGGATCAGAAAGAAAGATATTTTCACCCCTGGTGAGGTATTTTGGAAAGAACTGGAAAAGCAATCTATAAAACCCATTAAGACCATAAAGGGTAAAAATAATAATAAGGAGTTTTACGACTGGAAGAATCAATTTATTGTTCTATCCAGTAAAGAAACCGCAAGCAAGCAATACCCTCCACCCCCTTTTAAGACTTCCAGTCTCCAGGAATTCGCCTCAATAGCCTTGGGTTGGAATCCCAAGAAAACCATGCGTGTGGCACAAACTCTCTATGAGGGTGTCAACTTGGAAGGTGGTAAACCCATGGGACTCATCACCTATCCTAGAACAGATTCGACACGATTGAGCCCATCGGCTGTAACTAAAGCATTTGCAATTATAGAAGAAAAATTTGGGAAGAAATATATTGGCAAGAATCCGGGAAGCGCTAAGATTAAATCCGGGAAGCAAAAAATCCAAGATGCCCACGAAGCTATCCGACCCACTATCATAGATACCCATCCGGAAAAAATTACAAACTATCTAAACGCGGATGAATCCAAGCTATACAGTCTTATCCACCAAAGATTTTTTGCCTCACTCACTTCCGCTCGTGAAGGAACCAAATCTGAGGTAATCTTGGATGGGCTAGGGGAGCAGTGGAAAAAGGAAGCATTCCAGGAAACTTTTCCCGGGTTCACCGTTTGGTATTCCAAAAAAGAAAAGTCTTCTGCTAAACTAGAATACAAAGAAGGGGAAATAATTTCTATCGAAACAATTTCAATGGAGTGGAAGGAAACAGAGCCTCCATCTCGATACACTCAGGGAAGTCTTGTCAAGAAAATGGAATCCAAGGGAGTGGGAAGACCTTCCACCTACGCTCCGAGCATTGAAGTTTTGTCAGAAAGAAAATATATTATCTGGGATAAGAAATTTTGCATCCCAACCACCTTAGGCGAAGATGTGAATTCGTTTTTGGTAGGTGGATTTGGGGATTTGATCGAGGATGATTTTACCAAAAAAATGGAAGAGGACTTAGATCGAATCGAAGAAGGAGATCTAACCAAATTAGGAGTTCTTTCTCCCTTCTATGAAACCTTGCAGGCAAAAATCAAACAGGCACATTTCGTGAAAAAGGATACAGCAATCTGTCCGACCTGTGCCAAAGGAGTAGTTCGTAAAAAAACTGATAAAAAGGGAAAAATCATCCTCTACTGTTCCCGTTTTCCGGAATGTGAATATGGAGAATATGCCTAGTAGAACGTTGTAAAATTTCATAAAAAGTGAATATAGGGCTTGCGTAAAATATTCGATCTTCCTATCATGACATATTGCTCTGCGGAGCAAGATTTAGGAGATTTTTAAGTATGAATATTTATGTAGGAAACCTATCCTATGGAATGACTGATGGTGCTCTAGAAGCATTATTCAATCAGTATGGAACCGTATCGAACTCAAAGATTATTATCGATAGAGACACTGGACGCTCTAAAGGTTTTGGATTTGTCGAAATGGACAATGGATCAGAAGGTGAGGAAGCAATTTCTCAACTTAATGGAAAAGAAATTGAAGGTAGAGCTCTTCGTGTAAATGAAGCTAAACCTCAAGCAGACAGACCAAGACGAGGTCCACGTTACTAAGAACAACGCTTTTTTATAAAAGAAAGTTTGTGAAAAGCTCTCCATTTGGAAACATTTGGGGAGCTTTTTTTATGTCCACTTGATGGTTGGAAGAAAGGAGTTCAGGAGAGTTGCTTTGCAACTTGGGGGTGCCGGCTTGTTGGGAAACTGCTACGCATTGGGGTGCTCACATACGTTCGCAGAAGAGTTAACAACCGCAGCACCAATTGCTTTGCAATGTAGTGCTGGGCGCGCGGAAGGAACGGAAAGAATGGCGGTGCCATTCTGAACGGAAAAAATAAGAGAAGAATTCAAGGGATGAAGAGGATTTTAGGGATTAAAGTGGAAGCAATGTTTACAGGAGAGTCGGCGGTGTTGAAGGAGAAAAGAAAAGAAAAGAAAAGAGTAACAAGGATATTCGCTTCCGTTTTGAAGTCAGCGAATAACAGGATGGCTTCGTCACTTAAGTTCCTTGCCAACAGGTTCACTGATTTAGATTTAGAAAGGTTTTTGTTCTGATTGAAGTAATTTTATTTTTCTTAGAAAAAAATAAATCATCAAAACACAACTCTGCAAGGTAGTGACCACTTTTTCCCGGCTCTTTGCATCCCCGAGCAGGCAACCTGACGGGGAAAAGTGGTCGCGATCTCTTTTTCCGTGTCGCCGAAGGCGCTTCCGTGATTTCCGTTGTTACCTTCTCATCCATCTGCGCCTATCCCCGAGATCTGCGGGAACTAAATTTTCCTGATTGCTTTAGCAACCACCCCTTATTCGACAGGCGTAGCCTTTGTCGAATCTCCCAGCTTGCACATCCAATCTAGCAAGCTCCCTTGAATTCTTATTTGTGAGTATCAGAGTTTATTTATGGTAATTCTTTTGTTATGAGTTCTGAAACTAGTTTTTAAATGGATTTATTACTTTTAATTTCTCTATTTTTTGATTGTCTTGTAAATCTTCGGAATAGATTATATTGCATTTTAATTCAATTGCGGCGTTGATTATCAATGTATCTTAATAACTGTATTTAAATTTATTTTTCAATACCAGACTTTTAAGATAAAAATCTGGAGAAGGATAATATTTACAAAGAGGAAATAGTATATCATTCAAATAAGATTTTAATTCGTTAATTGAAAAATATTCTTTATTTTTATTCAAAGCAACATTCGAAAATTCCTGAATAACTTGATAACTAATTACATAATTGCTAGTTTTTACTGCTTCCGCTACTATATCAATGGCTATTTTCTTTTTCTTTTTGTCTTCACTAAATTGATAGAGAATTATATTCGTATCTAAAAAAATTTTATCTTTCATTCATTTCATTTCTTGAAAATGTTCTATCGATTTTTATATGTTTAAATTTTGAAATATATTCTTCATAATTTAAATTCTTTGAATTGTCGTTTGAAAGCGTTTTTAACCAATCAAGAAATAAATCATTTAAAGATCTATTTAAAGACCTAGCCTTTAATCTAGCCTTTTCTATAAGTTTGTCATCTTCGACACGGAAGGTCACATTTTTCATTATTCCAATTTGCACATAATTTGTGCAATTGTCAAGAGATTTTTAATTTTCTTTTTATCTGATTACACATTCTAATGAGCAAGCTCCCCTTAATTCTTATCTGAAAAAGATATTCAGGAGAGTTGCTTTGCAACTTGGGGGTGCCGGCTTATCGGGAAACTGCCGGCATTGGAGTGCTCACGGACGTTCACAGAAGAAATAACAACCTCAGCACCAATTGCTTTGCAATGTAGTGCTGGGCAGGCGGAAGGAACGGAAAGAATGGCGATGCCATTCATAACGGAAGATTTTAAGAAAAGACTTCAGGGGATGAAGAGGATTAGGGGGATTTAGGTGGAAACTGATTGCAGGGAAATAGTTGGTAGTGCTGGAGGGAAGGTCATAAAATTAGAAGTTAACAAGATACACAGTAATAAATGTTCCATTATGGTTCTGGGTAACAGGATGTTTGCTAGCGAGCCAAGCTCGCAAAAAGCAAGTTCATTACTTTTGATGGCTAATTCTTATTCCTCTTCCATCCGGGCATCCGAGGGGGGAAATCCTCTTTATCCCCTGAATTTTATCAGGAAAAGACTTCAGGAGATGAATAGGATTTTAGGGATTTAAGTGGAAGCTATTCTTATGGAATAGTCGGTGGTGTTGCAGGAGATAAGAAAAGAACAACAAGGATATTCGCTGCCGTTTTGAAGTCAGCGAATAACAGGATGGCTTCGTCACTTACGTTCCTTGCCAACAGGTTCACGAGTTTATTTTTAGAAAGGTAGTTGTTCTGATTGCTAGAGAACTAATCTCTCATGGATTATATACTTTTTATGTTAAATGATTGATAGATTGAAAGGTATATTATCAACCAAAGGAGGGGGTTCTCTGTGGCGACTCTTTGCGCTTCCATGCAGGCAATCTGGCGACATAGAGAGTCCCTTCCTTTTTTCCGTTGTTACCTTCTAAACCATCTGCGCCAATCCCCGAGATCTGCGGGAACTAAATTTACCTGATTGCTTCAGCAATCACCCCTTATTCGACAGACGTAGCCGTTTGTCGAATCCTCTTAGATTGCGCAACCTAATGAGCAAGCTCCCCTGAATTCTTTTTAAGAAAAGACCTCCAGAGATGAAGAGGATTTTAGGGATTTAGGTGGAAGTGATTCTTACATTAGAATCAAAGTTGTAAGAAGGAAGGTTGAAGAAAGAGAATTTAACAAGATCCCCAGCTCTAAATGTTCCATTGTGGTGCTAGGTGATAACAACAAGTCAACGGTTTTAGATTTAGAATGGTTACCTTTATGATTAAAGATATTTTTTTCTAGGTCAATAATAAATTCATAAATTACAAAACTGTAAGGAGGGTGCTCTCTGTGGCAACCCTCCAGCGCTTCCGAGCAGGAAACCTGATGGGGAAAAGTGGACGCGTTCATAATGTTTTCCGTGTCGCCGAAGGCGCTTCCTTTATTTCCGTTGTTAAATTCTTAATCCTCTTCCATCTGGGGCAACCCAACGAGCAAGCTCCCCTGAATTCTTCTATTCTTTCAAGATCAAATCCAATCTCGGTATGATCTCATCATCAAATAACACGGCAACCAAAGACCGGTAGGAATCCACTGTGATAGAAAATGATAGGAGGATGGTGATATTCGCCTCTTGGGGGAGAGTGATGAATGGAGTCCCCGGATAGAGAAGAATGAATTTTTTATCCGGATGGGACTTAGCGAGCTTGGATGCGTAGGCAAATTCCTTTTGGGTATAGACATCCAAGATAATATTTTGAATGTTTTTGTTTTTTAAAGATTGGCTAATAGAAGTGAGGGGAAGGTTTTTTCCTTTGTTAGATGTCCATTCTCTGATGTAGTGAGTTCGTTTTAAGAATGCGGCTGTATTATCTAATATGATTGATTTCGGATCTAGACTTGTAGGGTAGGAGCGAATTGTTTTTTTGGTTGTGTGGAATACGAATTCAGGATCTTTAGTGTATTCTTTGTAGAGGTTTTCACGATAGGTTCTGTCTTCCTTCATTTTGCTTGCCAGATTGTCATTTTGAATCACAGAAATTCCGTTGTTGGTGTAGACTCCGTATTCAAGTTTGAGACGAATTTGGCGAAATACTGCCTCGTCTAGACGGTTTCCCGATGGTGTCTGAAACATTCCATTTTTTTCTGCTTCTTCCAATTCTTTGTAGAGACCGGATGAACTTTCACCCCAGGATGTGAGAAGAAGAATGTCGGCACCGGCAAGGAGTGCTTTTACTCCCGGTTTTTCTTTTTGGTAGTTTTTGGAGATAGCATGCATTTCCATAGCATCTGTTATGACGACACCCTCGAATCCCAATCTTTTTCTTAGTATGTCATCGAGTAGAATTTTGGAAAGAGTGGTTGGGTATCTATCGTCAATTTTGGGATAGAGAATATGTGCCGTCATGACAACCGGTGCCCCGGACTGGATTGCATTGCGAAAGGGGATGAGTTCAAGCTCTTCGAGTTCTTCCAAGGTCTTGTTAATGACCGGAAGGCCTAAATGGCTATCTACATTTGTGTCACCATGTCCGGGGAAATGTTTGATAACGGGAATGGCTCCGCCTAACCTTGCTCCCTTTTCGTAGGCTCCGGCAACAGTATTAACTCTTTGTACATCTGAGCCGAAGGAACGAGTGTTGATGACCGGATTGTCCGGATTATTGTTTACATCCAAGGAAGGTGCAAGTAAAAAATTTACTCCCAGTTGATTGAGATCGTATGATGTAACAAAGCCTACTTGATGACCAAGATCTGGATCATTGGTTTGGCCCATTGCCATGGCTCCGGGATATTGAGCTACTTTTTCGCGGACACGAAATACTCGACCCCCCTCTTGGTCGGTTGAGATTAGTAAGGGAGGTATGCCTTCTTTACTTGCGAGATTTTGTAAATCTTGGTTGAGTTTTTTGATTTCACTGGGGGTTCCGAAGTTTTTGCCAAAATGAATGATGCCACCCGGGTGGATGGATTTCATTTCTTGAATTGCGATAGTATCCATGGTCTTGCCGGGAATGGCAAGATGTATAACCTGTCCTATCTTGTTTCGAGTGGACATACCTGCTACAATTTCTTTTGCTTTGCTGTCCAGATATTGCTTTCTTTCGCCGGCTCTTAGATCATCCATATAGAGCATGAGAAATTGGGTGGATACAACAAGAAAGGCAATGAACAGGATTCCCACTAGGACTTTGATAAGAGATTTCAATAAAAATTCCTCCGAAATATGCTTCCATGGAATTTTATAGAATGAGTTTGGCAATGATTAATTGACAGGGAAACCAATCCGTGGAAAAAGTATGTTATGAGTGAAAGAAAATCCCCGAATTTGACTGATTTATTCAATCCTACCGAAGATCACCTCCAATTGAGAGAATCTGTTGCGAAATTCGCCGAAAAAGAAATGGACAACCAAGCGATCGAGCATGATGAAAACGAAACTTTCAATCATGACCTATTCAAGAGACTCGGCTCCGAGTTGGGGCTTTTTGGAATTACTATTCCCGAAGAGGCAGGCGGTCATGGGATGGATTCGGTTGCAGCTGTGATTGTTCACGAAGAGATGTCACGTTTTGACCCCGCCTTTACCTTGTCCTATCTTGCGCATGAAGTTCTTTTTGTGAATAATTTTTACTACAGTTCCAATCACGATCAGAGAAAGAGATACCTTTCCAAGGTTGTATCCGGTGAGTGGATCGCCGGTATGGGGATGACTGAACCGGGAGCAGGAACGGACGTTTTAGGTATGACTACTATCGCCAAGAAAGAAGGCAACAAATATATATTAAACGGAACCAAGCAATATATAACAAACGGAAGCACGGGATCTGTATTTTTGGTCTATGCCAAGTTAGATTCGGGGGATAACCGTAAGACTACATCCTTCGTTGTGGAATCATCATTTCCGGGATTTAGTGTTGGGAAAAAAGAAGAAAAGATGGGTATGCGTGGCTCTCCTACGACTCAGTTGATATTTGAGGACTGCGAAGTCCCCGAAGAAAATCTCGTTGGAGAAGAAAATGGGGCAATCACTCATATGATGAGAAATCTAGAAATTGAAAGAGTTACCTTGGCGGCACAATCTTTGGGAATTGCCAGAAGATCTGTGGATGTTATGTGTGAATACTCCATGAAATACAGAGAAGCATTTGGTAAAAAACTAATTGAATTCGGCCAGATCCAAAGAATGGTTGCTGAGTCTTACGCTGATCTTGCCGCGGCTCGAGCCTTGGTTTACCAGGTTGCATCTGAAATTCATCCTGATAAGCGAAGTTCGCTGGGAGCCGCATCAGCTAAGTTAGTTGCTACGCAAATGGCAGAAAGAGTTTCTCGAAATGCCATACAAGTTCTGGGTGGCTATGGATATTGTAGGGAATACCCTGTAGAAAGATTGCACAGGGATGCCATTCTTCTTTCGATTGGTGGAGGAACCAACGAGGCTATGCAGAAAAACATAGCCGCTGATTTGAAGAGGATCTACGGTTAAGGTGCTAGCCTTTCATTGATCCATTTGTTTTCCGTTAGGCGAAATCGGATTCTGTCGTGAAGCCTGGAAGGTCGTCCTTGCCAGAATTCGATTTCTAAAGGGATCAGTTTGTAACCTCCCCAGAACTCGGGGAGGGGCAGTGGATTGGTGTTGGCAAATTTTTCTTGCAGCTCTATGTATTTATTTTCGATTTCTTCTCTGGATCCCAGAACCGAAGATTGGTGAGAAGTATAGGCACCGATTTGGCTTTCAATGGGACGCGATTGAAAGTAGGCAGTGGATTCTTCCCTGGGTAACTTTTCCAACTTTCCTTCGATTCGAACTTGGCGTTCGAGTTCTGCCCAAAAGAAGAGTAGAGATCCGTAGGGATTCACACCAATTTCCATTCCTTTTCTGGATGCGTAGTTTGTAAAAAATTTAAAACAACCATCTTCCAGACCCTTTAATAATACAATGCGAGAGGAGGGCTTTCCTTGGAGAGATACGGTGGAGAGTGTCATTGCCGTGGGTTCCAAAACATTTGATTCCAATGCTTCATCCATCCATTTTTGAAAAAATTCCAGAGGGTTATTCCCTATGGATGATTCGTCCAATTCTGATTTTGCATAATTTATTCTTATGTCTTTTAGATTTTTATCCATCTACATCACTTCCTATTTCCCATCCAAATTTTAAAAATACCAATTTCGCAATCATCGTACAAAAAAGTCCTAAGCAGAAATACACTCCCATGGGAATGGGTGTTTCCCGAATACTTGCTCCCTTCTTTTTCAATAATACAGTAAATACTACTGCAGGTATATAGGATGCATTCAAGAATAATAGCCACCAAGGATGACCGGCTAAAAATGCGAAAATGGGTGCGAAAAGTACGTCCCCAAATCCGATACCTTTCGGATAGAATAGATAGATGGCAAGAAAGAATCCCAAAAAACCAAAAAAGACAAACACATCATTCAACTCGGGGATTTTTTGATTGATAAGTAAATTTAAAATACATCCCAGAAAAAAAATCCATATTAGATTTTCATAATCCAATGAAAAATATTTAGCATCTGTATAAACAGAAATTAAAAGATGGCCGGTAAAAAGAACAAAGACTAAGGATACCAAAGGATTGCCACTGAGTTCTAAAATGAGAATAGCTAAGAATCCAAATGAAATTTCTCCCAAGGGATAGATGATAGGAATCTGATATCCACAATGAGGGCATTTCCCCCGGGATAAAAAATAGCCGAATATGGGAATGAGTCGAAGGCCGGAAATTTTCTCAGAACAATTCTCGCATTCACTGGGGCTTAGAAGAATTTGTTTCCATCTGGCGAGTCCGGAAAATTCCTTTCGCATAGGACTGTAATGGTAGACTAAAATTCGATAGGCGAGATTAAAATAGAAGCTTCCAAAACTTGCTCCCAATACGAAGACGATGGGATAGAAGTAGTAGCCGTATTCTGTGAATATGAGTAAAAATTCCGGATCGGAAAAAATTTCGAACACTAGACTGCCAACCTTTTCAATCCTTCCATTCCTCTTCGCAGATTTTCCCAAGTTGTGGCAAAAGACAATCGAACATGTTCTCTATCCTCACAGAATATAAACCCCGGAACCAAGATAATTTTTTCTTGTTCTACGGCTCGCTGGACAAATTCTTCATCTCTCCCTTTGATTTTTAAAAAGGTATAAAATGCTCCATCGGATTTATTGAATTCATAGTAATCCTTTAGTTCATTGTATACAAAGTCTCTTTTTTCTTTGTAATCTTGGATATAGCTATCCATAGGTGTTTTTAATGCTTCCAAACCTGCCCACTGAACGATGGATGGAGCACATACTACAGTGTATTGTTGCAGGGTCGTTAGTGCAGATATTACTTCCTTTTCAGCAAGTATGGAGGCAAGTCTAAGACCTGTCATGCTATATGTCTTGGAAAAACCCGAAAGAGTGATTGCTTTGTCGTAGAAGCTACCGACTGAGAGAAATTTTTTGTCATAGTCGAAGAGTTCATAGATTTCATCGGATATCAGATAGGCACCTGTTTTTTCTGCGAGACCCGCAAGTTGCTCCAATCTTTCTTTTTCCATGATCTTACCTGTGGGATTGGAAGGTGTGGAAAAAATGATGAGTTTGAACTTTTTGTCCTTAAATTTAGCGATGTCCTCTGGTTGGAAATTTTCTGAGAGAGTGGAAACATTTGCCCCATAGAAACCTAACATAGAAGGATACATAAGAAAATAAGGACTAATGATGAGAACCTCATCCCCCGGATCCACCAAAGCATTGAAGAGTAAAAATAATGCTGAACTTATACCCGATGTAACTAAGATTCTGTCTGATGTAGCAGTCTTTATATGATTGACGGTTCTGTATTTGTCGGCAAGGGCTTCTCTGAGTTCCGGAATTCCTGCTGTGAGAGTGTAAGCTGTCTTGCCATCTTGGATTGCTTGATTCAGGGCTTGGGTGATATTTGCCGGGCAGGGAAAATGGGGTTGTCCAATGGATAGATTGATGGGATTTTCAATTTTACTCGCCAATTCGAAGGCTTTTCGAATGGGTGAGCTGTCAATTCGGGACATTTTCTGAGAAAGTTTCATAAATTCAAGGTCATTCTGAGAATGACTAGGGTCAATCAATTTTGATTGCCTTGTGGGCTTGATCTAAAAACATAAACCTATGTCCCATGTTTCCATTGCAGGTATCAAAGTTCCCTTGCACCAAGGCGGGAATGCATCCCTTATCTTTCCCTCTGATCTGGTTGAGACGGATGCGACACGTTTGGCACTCCAAAATATTCTCTATCCCATGCTCGAAGGACGTCCGGTTCTCTTGGTGGGAGACGCAGGTGTGGGAAAAAACGCTCTAATTTATTATATCAATTCCAAAATCCAAAAGCCCACTCTCAGATTTAGTTTAAACGAGGATACTTTGCCTGAGGACTTGATCGGTTCCTACCGAGTTCTCTTGGATGGGCAAGGATTTGAATGGGCTGATGGACCACTGACAAGAGCGCTTAGGGAAAATTCGTCCTTCGTTGCAGACGAAATGAATCTTGCCACACCCCATATCTTAAAAAGATTTTCTTCGGTTTATGAATCCAGCTTTTTGGATCTATTGGAAGGTGGGGGCGAAAGAGTGAAGGGAGGGGCAGGTTTTCATTTTGTGGGAACTCAGAATCCATCAGAAGGCTTCGAAGGAAGAAAGCCACTGCCTTTTGACATCACCAAACATTTTTCTGTTGTTTTCATAGATCCTCATACACCGGATGAGATTCTTTTCATCCTCTCGAAAATCTATCCGAACTTAGGCGAAGATTTTCTGAAACGTGCGATTCGCACTACCATTGAAATCGAAAAGATGGTCAAGCTGGGCGAGATTGGAAGAGGAGACTTGGAAAAGTATCATTTCAATATCCGTGTTCTGAAAAAACTTTGCTCGCGAGTATTGCATTTTGGTAAAAATGATGAAGTCGTATTCATTCGAGAAGTCAACAATCTCTACAAAGAACCCTTCCGTAAAGAAGAAGACAGACAAAAGGTTATAGCCCTCATCCAAGAAGAATGGGGATCATTAGATAAAACTACAGCACAAGTAAAACTTCAGATCCGCGAAGGCTCCCTTCTCTGCAACGATAAGATTCTCACACTTGAAGATGAGAATAAAGCGAAAAGTTTACTAACCACCTTTCCCTTACCTGAACCCATTCTTGGTTTCATGGAAAAAATTATCACCAGCTATCAGAACCGAGAAAATGTTCTTATTGAATACAGAGATGACCAAGATCCACAAGTATTCTTTCCATTGATTACAGAAATCATGGGAACCGATGTTGCTTTGGTATCTCTTTCGAAAGGGGTGCATACCTCCGATATCGTTGGTTCTCTCAAGCCTGTGGGAAAAAATGAAGTCAACTGGACGGATGGTCCGCTCACTAGAGGAATTCGAAATGGTTCTATGATCTGCATTACCGGTTTGGAATCGGCTGGTGCGGAACTTGTGGAAAAAATGAACATGCTAACTGATGATGCAAGATCTCTGGCACTTCCTCCGGAGTCCGGAACGATTGTTCCCATTGCACTCAAGGACACCTCTCGTGTGATTGCTTTCAAATCATTTCGTCATTCTAAATCATCTCCTACAATCTCTCGAGCATTTAGAAACCGTTTTACTCCCATACTTTTTCCCGAGTTAGAAGATATTTCTACACTGAAAGAGTTGCTTTCTTTCTATCTACCGGAAGAATTTTTGCCGGAGTCTATGGCAAGGTTTCACTTGAAACTCAAAGACCTAGCCCATAAGCGAACAATTGGTTCGGCAAATTTGGTTCCCTATGCATTTGGTGTATCCAACTTGCTTCGCTGGAAGGATCATATACTCCATTACAATGATAAAGATATTAAGTCTGTAGCTCTCCGAGGTGGAAAGATCGCCTACACCAATCAGATTGCCGATCCCAAGGAAAGGCAAGAGTTGGAAAAAATCTTGGACTACACTTTACAAGGAATCGAGTCGGTAAGTTCACTCTTCGAGAAAATCGAAGAGAAAAAAAAAACTTTTACGACCCCCACTGATATAGAAAAGAAACGTTGGTGGGATCCGGAACTCCACAAAAGAGATCCACTTACCGGTAAGGCAAAACGATTGAATTCCGGTGATCCCTTAAAAAGAGGAATCGAAATCAATACTCCCGAGACAGGTGGCAATACCAAAGAGGGACCTGACGCTTGGTATGGCAAAGACACTCGTGGGAATATGGGGCAAGGGGAACCCGCCGGAGGTGGGGGAGCTTGGGGTTACCGAACCGATGAACTCTATAAACAATTTTTACAAAAGCGAAGACTGCTTTGGGACTACCGAATGGTTGTATCCAAGGAAGAATTCATGGAGATATTCGGCAAGGAATTGGAAGAAGTAGAAATGAATCTGGAGAGATTGTTCGATCCGGAAGTGGATATTACTCGAATGTATCGCAATGAGGGTTCTCGAATTGATGCCAGAAGATATCTCAATTATAAAAATGGACGAGGGGATAGTCGAATCTTCGATAAAACTCTCATTGAGAAAAATGAAGAGAAGTTAAAAGGCGTGGAAGTAGTTGTTCTTGTTAGCAAATGCCGAAGAGTATTTAATTTCGATTATTCGGTAGCTGTTTTATCTGCGCTCCTCACAACATCCTACATTCTAAGAGACGTCGAAATTGATTTCAGTGTGCATAGCTATTCCGATTTAAAAAACTCCAAGGATAAGATCGATATTATTGCCGCTAAAAGAGTGGATCAAGAATTCGATGAGTTGGCGGAAAATGATCTATTTAACTTTTTTACACAGGGTTGGGAAGGTGATTCTATACCGGAATACCAAATCTTGGAAAACCTGGATGGTTTCTTCCAACCTGAATCCCAGACAAGAATTGTGGTGGTTCTATCTGATTTTCGTGGCCAACGTGCGAAGGCTGAAATTGAGGATGAGATTGGTGGCAGGGAATCTCAATTGCTAAGGCAAGTGGTTCGAAAAAACGAATCCAAAAATTATGTTTTCTTGGGTGTTGGTTTGGGAAGTCGCTACATAGCCGAACATATATTTCATGATTCCATTCAAATCACTTCCGAGAATTTTTATAATATGCCAAACTTAATTGGATCTGAATTGTCCAGGTTGATCCTAACCCACCATAGCCAAAGGATGATATAATTGTAGGTAGTATATGGGTAAAAAGAAAGACGATAAACCAAAATCCAATGAAGCTTTAGTCAATAAAAAAGCAAAATTCAATTACGAACTGGGCGAATTCTTCGAAGCAGGAGTGGTTCTCACCGGTAGTGAAGTAAAATCTCTTCGTGAAAGAAAGGGAAATCTAACCGATGGATTCGCCAAAGTAAAAAAGGGTGAGGTGTATTTGGAGAATTTCCAAATACCTGCTTATAAAAATAAGGGTTATGCCGAACACATTGACCTGAGACCCAGAAAATTACTGCTTCATAAAAAAGAAATTGCCAGAATGGAAAAGGCAGTGAAAGAAAAAGGATTGGTCTTGGTCGCTGTGAAATGCTATTTTAAAGACAATAAATACTTCAAAGTTCAGATTTCCCTTGCCAAACCCAAAAAACTACACGATAAGAGAGACGATCTCCAAAAAAAGGATGCCAAGATTGAAATAGATCGGGCGATGAAAGCTAGGTTAAGAACATGAAAAAGCCCCCTATTGTAACCATTGTTGGTAGACAGAATGTTGGAAAGTCCACTCTTTACAACCGGTTAGCCGGTAAGTCGGGAAGATCCATAACAGAAGACACTCCCGGAGTCACACGAGATGTATTGGAAACAAGAGTCGAAAGAGAAGAATTGGAATGTCCCATTCTACTCCGAGATACTCCCGGTCTCGATATCGAAAACTTGGACGAAATGAACCGATCCATATTGGAAGTGAGTTTTGCTCATTTGCAAGAAAGTGATCTCATCATCCATGTCATTGATAGAAAAGATGTAAGAGACTATGATTTTCAATTGCTGGAAAGATTTCGAAAGGATCCCAAGATATCAACTATTCCCATACTGTTTGTAGCGAACAAAGTGGACTCTGAAAAAGATGAAATTGACATGGAAGAATTGTATCGTATAGGAATCACAGAACCGGTTCCGGTATCTGCTCTGGGAAAAAGAAACATAGGTCTTGTCTTCGATAAAATAAATTTCATGCTTCCCAATAAGGGAAGAGCGGAAAATATCCAAGTCGATCTAAAGCTTTCTATAGTGGGAAAACCCAACTCAGGAAAGTCTTCACTATTGAACGCAATACTTGGATACAAACGTGCAGTTGTTAGTGAAATAGCCGGAACTACCAGAGATTCTTTGAATGCATACTTCCAATACAAGGAGAGACTTGCCGAAATCACAGATACAGCGGGTATCCGAAAAAAATCCCGAACAGCAGAGAGTTTGGAATTCTATTCCTATAAGAGAACTCTTAAGGCTATGGAAGAGGCTAATATTGTAGTCTTTTTATTGGATGCTACCAAGGGTGTGGGTGAGTATGATAAAAAGATTTTTGCTTACTTGGAAAAAACAGGTAAACCGGTAGTGATTGTCTTCAACAAATGGGATCTGATTCCTGATAAGACAGATAAGACTCTGAAAGAATTTCGTGAAAACGTGATTGGTAGATTTCCCGCCATGAAAAATAAACCCATGCTCACTGCAAGTGCGGTTACCAGACAGAGAGTGAGTCAGGTTTTGGACCGTGTCTGGGCAATGCATGACAAGACAAAAATTCGTATTACCACAGGGGAACTCAATCGTAAGATCAAAGAATGGCTTGCTGATGGACGTGTTAATCAAGTATCGAAACGTCCCTTAAAAGTGAAATATGCAACCCAGATTTCTTCTTTACCATTTCATGTTGTATTTTTTGTTAATAGTAGAGAATTATTCACACCCAATATTCTAAGTTTTTTTAAAAAGAAATTCGATACGGATTATGATTTGGGTGGAATTCCTGTAAGAATTGAAATAAGGGACAATGAAACGAAAAAGTAGGTAGTTGAATGAATTGGATGTTAGTATTTTTGGCTATATTTTCATTTGGAATTGGATCGATTCCATTCGGATTTATAGTGGCAAAAGCATTTAAGAACATAGATATACGCGAATTTGGAAGTAAGAATATTGGAGCGACCAATGTAGGTCGTGTTATTGGTTGGAAGTATGGTTTTCTTGTCTTGGTATTGGATGCTTTGAAGGGTATCATTCCTGTAATCATTGCTCGTTTTTTCTATCATGAATTCCATGAATTGGACTCCATGAATCTTTCCCTCATCATGGGAGGATTTGCTATATTGGGTCATGTCTATACACCTTTTTTGAGATTCAAAGGTGGTAAAGGGGTCGCTACAGCTTTGGGAGTGTGTCTATCCTTGGTGCCGGTTACAACGGCAGGTGCTATCGTTATTTTTTTTATTGTATATAAATTTTCAGGATATGTATCCTTGGGATCAATCATTGCATCCATTTCTATGCCGGGATTTTATTATGGTTTTAGCTATATTGGTTTAAATAAAAATTTTTCCGGATCTATGTTTTGGGTATTGGTGGTTATTGCAATTCTAATTCTTATATCGCACAAAGATAATTTAATACGCATATACCAAGGGAAGGAACTGGGAGCTACTAAATGAAGGCAGTCCCATGAAGTTAGATAAGAATTCGGTAGTAGCTAGAACCGAAAAAATCTATCTAGTTTCCAAGTTTTTGGATCAGAATCCCAATTTAGAAATCCAAGATTTATACAAATGGTTGTATTATGGAGAATTTGGTTATGAAGAACAGAATGCATTTCTTCGAGCAAAGAAAAATATTCCAAAACTTCAGCAGTTGATAGATGAAATTGAAATTGAGCGAGATAACAATATTCGACCGGATGTTGTTTGGAAACCAGCGGGATGTTCCCACCGATTTGTGATTGTTTATGTAACACCATATTTTGAAAAAGAATGCCCACTGGTTCGTTTGGTTAACTTAATGGAAAGATCTTCTGCCTTTTCGGGTTCCAGAATGCAATTTAAATTGGATTGGGGTATAATAAAAGAATATGTTTTATCTATGAACGAAAATTGGTCCAAAGATGATTTCTACCAATTCGAAGATAGGATAGGATTTCACCAGCTCCCGATTTTAAGTTTTTCGGATGTATTTCTAGAACAACATCCTTATAAGTATAGAATTATCAGTCAGAAATTATTTTTTGAATACTTTCCAGAGTTTTACGAAGAAAATGTTTTATCTCCTCCCAAAAGATCGGATCCCAGCATTGGGTAAATTTTTCGTTTTAATTTCTTTATTTCTTTTTCAATAGAATCTATAAATAATTTTTTCTTTCGATCTTCATCCAATTGATCTCTATGCCTTCCCACATAAACTTCTGTTTTTCTATAAATCTTTTTTAGATACAACCGCTCTTGAAACCATTTTCCAATTTCTTCCCTATAAAATTCGCT
This sequence comes from Leptospira sp., assembly GCA_020831715.1. Taxonomy (GTDB): domain Bacteria; phylum Spirochaetota; class Leptospiria; order Leptospirales; family Leptospiraceae. Next base: position 21,754 of record JAFIGA010000294.1, read on the forward strand.
CTCCCTCCATGACATAAGAGACTCCAGGCAATTTTTAATATCATCATAAATTTTCCGGGAAGCTAAATCTTCCAATGATTGTTCGCTTGAATGATTCGGTTTCCAAGGAGGAAGATTTTTCCATGGTGCATTGTGTTCTTTATATCCTTCAATGCGAGACCAAGCATCCTCGGGGTTTATATTCTTCATTCCTTCAATAAAAGCTCCATTTGTTCCTATATTTATCAATTCAAAATCATTCAATGATCGAGTGCATTCTTCGAACCAGGATCGATATAGATCCAACACATAATCCGTAAGAACTTCGCCACCATTTATACTTTTTACATAGCGAGTATCTCGCTTTCGAACTACAACTTCATTGATTTTTTCCAGACTCATTCTTCGGTTTATGAGTCCCAACCATTTTTCATTGTGATGTGTTCCTGTTGAATGAATTTCTCTACCTGTATAGGCGAGGTCTTGACCCATGAAATAAATTTCTTGAACTCCCATAAATCGAAGTGCGTCAAATGCCGTTGTTGCAACTGAACCCCCCGACTGAATATCTCCCAATTCACCTATCCATTCATCGGCGAATTCTCCTCCGGCTGTAACTTCACGAATCATACCTCCTTCCGGAGAATGAATGAATTTTGCCGTGGTGCTAAATACGGTAGATAAAGGATTTAATGTATCAATCAAATACGGTGAAGTTACCATATCGGCAAATAGTGGAATAGAACTCATATCTTCACCCAGGAAATGAAACAAACTATTCATTTGTGCATCCAGAGTATATACAGCATCCGGTGTGATTCCTGATTTCAATAAAACCTTCATCGAAGTATCACATGACATGATAAACATTTTATCTTTCATTTTTTTTAACAATGGAATCTGGGATCGTAAGCTGGGTCCTGCAGATACCAAAACAGCGGGCGTTCCTTCCAAAATATTGTAGAGTTTAACTATCTTGTAAGAATTCTTTCTCTTTTGAAAATGAATTGTGTTTCTTATTATATTGGAAATCCATAATGACTCGAATTCGAATTTAGTAAGAAGATCGCTCATTTTGGAAGAAAAAAGCATTTTTAAGCGATTTTCAATTTCCATATAAAATTCAGAATTCAATTGAATGCTAGCCGGGTTTTTATAAATACGAATTCCGGACATTCTTTCGATGCTAAGTCCATCCATATAATTCCAAAGCAATTGAATGAATTCTTCTCCGGCGAATATATGTTTGCCGGGAAGTATTGCGAATGCTTCTAAATTAGAATTCCATAAACAAGGAATAATTTTCTCATCTAAATCAATTGCTAAAACAACTTGATTGTCTACAGATTGATTTGTTAAAATGTCGATAAGGCAAGGATTGCCTAATCCGAGCAGTATAATCAAATCTCGATCCTTGGGAGGGGAGGATTCTATAATTCGTTGGGCTTGTTTTTTGGGATCATAGTTGCTAGCAAGTGATTTGCCTTCCAATGAGACATAACTATCACCTGTGCGAGCAGTTTCTAGCTTATATGAGACATAATCGGAAGATTCCAAGAAATATTTTTTCAAATATGGCTTACGTTGGAAAATTTCCGTTTGCAATCTACTCGGTATTTGAGACATAATACTATAAAGCTTAATCTAATTGAGGCAAAATATTAGTCAAGAGGGAATTCCCTACTGTGGCGTTATCATTAGCTAAGTGATATAAATCGAGAATAGTTAAAAATAAAGAGAAATCTATGCATTTAAAAAGCTTAAACATTGTTGGATTCAAAACTTTTGCAGATGAGACTGATATACATTTTGACCCGGGGTTTACTGCAGTAGTAGGTCCCAATGGTTGTGGGAAATCCAATATTTTGGATTCAGTAAAATGGGTATTTGGAGAAAAATCAGCGAAGGGATTGCGTGGTGAAAAAATGGATGATGTGATCTTCCATGGATCTGAAGCAAGAAAACCGGCTGGATTTGCTGAAGTTTCCATTCTTTTCGATAACAGTGACCATTTCTTTTCCGTTGATTTTCCCAATTTTAAAATTACCCGTCGTTTGTATCCGGATGGTGAGAATGAATACTTTATCAATGACACTAAAGCAACACGTAAAGAAATAGAAAAAACTTTATTGGATACAGGAGTAGGCAAGTCCAGCTATTCCATCATGGAACAAGGTAAAGTCGATCAACTTTTGAATTCCAAGCCTGAAGAAAGGCGATTGATCTTTGAAGAAGCGGCAGGAATTTCTCGCTTCAAGATGGAAAGAAAAGAAGCTTTAAAAAAATTGGAAGATACAGACAAAAATCTCCAAAGAATTTCGGATATTCTTCATTCCATGCAAAAAGAAATGGAAACCAAAGAGAAACAATCCGAAAAAGCTGAAATATATTTTAAGTTAAAGAATGAGATGAACGAAGCTGATAAGAATATTCGTTATATTAAACTAAAAGATTTTAAGTCTAGATTGACAAAATATGAAACGGAACTCTCCGAAATTAAAGAAAAAAATGCATACTTATTGTCCCTAATCAGCAAAGAAACAGAAAGAATTTCCGAATTGGAAGAAGAAAAATTACGAGTAGAAAAAGACAGTGCAGAAATTGATAAAAAATTGATGGACTATCTTTCCAGAACTCAGATTCAGAAAGAAAAAATTGCAAAGAATAAAGAAATCATACTGGATTACCAGAATCGAATACAAGAATTTATAGAATCGGAAGAGTCGGAAAAGACTTCCCTTTCCAAGATGGATTCAGATATAGAGCAGACCAAAGAACATATTCGCAACTTAATTGAGGAATGTTCTCTTGTTAGAAGAGATCTTCAGAACAAGCAGGAGGAAAAAGTCATCCTCCAAGACTCAATTGACAATGAAAACTTGGCAATTAAAACGCGAGAAAGTCAGCTCTTGGAATGTGAGAGAGATAGTTCCGTGTTGCGAGAAGAAACCAGAGACGTGGTGATGGAACTCGTTCAACTTCTGGAAGCGAGAAAGAAAGATGCTGAAGGTAAAGAATCAGAAAGATTGAATCTAAGGTCCAATCTATTGGGTAATCTAGAATCCTATTCAGAAAACATAGAATTGGTGAAAGAAATATTGCAAGATGGTCATTCACTAGAGGCTAGAGAAATTTTACAATCCATTGATTTTGGTTCTTTTAAGGATAACTTTCAGAAATACATGGATGTGGATGATCACTTTCGATCCATGTTTTTGGATAAAGGTGGAATACTTTCCAGAAAAGAAGAGTTGGATCGAAGAATGGAGGATCTAATTCTTCAAGTAGAAATTCTAAATCGAGCGAATCGAGATTCTCATGAAAAAATAAATACTCTTCGAATTGAAATCCAATTGAAATCTGATGAAATAGTTGGTTTGGAAAAAACAATATTGGAACTTACTTCCAAAGAAAGTAATCTGAATGACAAAATTTTGAGTCTTACGAATCGTATAGAAGAAATCAAAAAAAGGATCCATCAGATTCAAGAATCCAAGAATAGCAGTCAGGCGAAAAAGAAAGAATTCGAAGAAGAAGTTGATTTACTTGAAAAAGAAATAGAGGAATCATACAATGAATTCCTCGATATGAGTAAGGCACAAGAATCACAGAAAGCAATTCTTAGAAAAATTGTTGCTGATGTTCAAGAATTAAAATTAAACATTTCCAAAAATCAAGAAGTTTACCAAGGCTTATTTCCGTTACTCACTGAAAAAGAAAAGAATATATCTGCACTTAAGGTTCAAGTCGAAGCAATCTCTGAAGAATTGTACAATGAGTATTCGATGACTGAGGCTGAATTGGAAGCCGAAAGATCGCATTTGGAATTGAAGAAGACAGAGGAAGAAGCACGACTTAGAAATGCTAAATTCGAAATACAACAATTGGGCTCTATCAATCCTCTAGCCATTGAAGAATATCGAAATACTCGCGAGATATATGAACACCATAAATCTCAGAAAGAAGACATTGAAAATTCCAAGAAAGATATCGAACAAGTATTGGAATCTATCAATCAAGAATCCGAAATTCTATTTATGGAAACCTTTGAAAAGATTCGAGAAAATTTTCAAGAAACATTTTCCACTTTATTCCGTGGGGGAAGGGCAACTCTCGAGCTAACGGAGAAAGATGACTCACTCAATTCCGGTATAGAAATTCTTGCTGAGCCTCCCGGTAAACATGTGCAAAATCTGAGACTGTTATCGGGTGGTGAGAAGTCACTCACAGCAATTGCACTTATGTTCGCAATATTCATGGTGAAACCTGCACCATTTTGTTTCTTGGATGAGATTGATGCTGCTTTGGATGAAGCTAACAAATTAAGATTTTGTGCTATTTTGGATAAATTTAAAGATAAGACACAGTTCATTGTAATATCTCATGCACAGTCAACAATTTCCAGAGCCAATGCGATTTTTGGAGTGACCAACGAAGAACCCGGGATTACCAAACTGGTATCACTTCGTCTTGATGAGACCAAGGCATTCTCGGAAAAAACACCGGAAGCACTCGCCGGTTAGTATTAAATCAATGAGATATCTGGCTGTAGATCAGCCAGATTCCCATACCAAATAAAAATACTCCAAATATTTTTTGTAAAAATTTTCTGGGAACTCTATCTGCAAATTTTACACCTAATATAACACCTGCTGTGGATAGAGCTACAAATTGAAGCATAATCAACCAATTAATGGGTACCTTTCCTAAGTATCCAATAAACCCACTTAATGAGTTGAAAAATATAATTACCAAACTAGTCCCAATAGCCTCTCGTATTGGTAGCTTTCCTACAAATACCAATGCCGGAACAATTAAAAATCCACCACCCACACCTACTAGCCCGGTTAAAATTCCCACAAATATCCCTTGCACAGCAAGTATTAGTATAGTCTTCCATTGAATATTTATATTTTGACTTAAAAAATTATTGATAGATATATCTTCTTTAGGAGATTCCCCGATCGACTCCGGAAAATCCGGAGATTTCTTAAAAACCATAAGAAAGCTTGATGCTAAAACAGTTGTTCCGAAAATTAACATCTGAATATTACCTGTTATAGATTCTAAATGAGCTATTTTCGCTCCGATAAATGCTCCCAACATGGCAAATGGTGTAAAAAAAGCCGCGTTCTCCAATCGTACGTTTCCTTTCTTCCAGTGTGAATAGGAACCCAATAAGCTAACAACACTTACGATCCCTAAACTCATAGCTATTGCCGATTTCGGATCCTCATGAAATATATAAATCAATATGGGAACTGCAATCACTGTTCCCCCTCCACCAATTAGCCCTAAGCTTATACCAACGATTAGGGGAAGAATGATTTGAAATATCTCAATCAAGTATGAATCCATTTGTATCTTTTACATTGACCGGTAATTTAAAATAAGCTTTTTTATTTCCGCTGGATTTTGGAATACCACCACCGCATATATTAACCATAACTGATTGGTAAAGAAGTTTGGGGGCGCTGAGTCCGCTATCTCTGGTTTTTCTGAAAGTAACAAATTCTTCTTCGGAACGGCTCAAGGGAAGTTGAACGTTTTGTTTCTTACTTTCTCCAACGGTAGTTTCAAATTTCAAATCCCTTCCACCGGGCATATAATCATGACCAACAAAAATTCTTGTATTATCATTTAGTTTGTAAATTTTTTCTGTAATAGAATTATAAAGCGCGTGAGCATCACCTTTGGGAAAATCACATCTTCCGGTTCCATAATCAGGCATAAATATTGCATCACCTACAAATAATGCATCATCAATTAAATAACTAGCACATGCAGGAGTGTGACCCGGCGTGTGAATTGTTTTAATTTTCAAGGAACCTGCTGTCAATTCTTCACCATCTTTTAAGAGCACATCGAATTGGCTTCCATCCGGAACCAACTCATCGAGTTGAAAGTATTCTTTAAAAACTTTTTGGACCTCGGTGATATGTTCTCCAATAGCAATTTTTGCCTTGGGAAATACCTTCTTGAGATAGGGGGAGGCACTCAAATGATCCGCATGAGCATGAGTTTCCATTATATAATGTAGGTTGATATTGTTTGCTTTGATAAAATCAACATGCAGCTTCATGGATTCAGTCCAGATTTTGGAACCAACCGGATCATAATCCAATACACTATCTATTATTATTCCATCTAATGTCTTTTTATCCCAAACTATATAGGTTAGAGTAAAAGTTCTCTCGTCAAAAAAAGATTTTATTTCCATGATTTCCCTCGAAGTCTATGAGACCAATATACCATGGGGGGTATATTGGTCAAGGAAAAGTTTCCAAGAAAAATATGGGTAGAATTTTATAGAAAAATATTTCTAATTAGAATCTATCTATCAACTTATCTCAGTTGTGTCAACTCTCTGTAAGCTCGGATAAACCCATCAGCCATAGTTTTGGTAAAAGTCAGAGACATTCTGGCTTTCTCGGCTGAAATCATTACATCATGAATATCTACAGAGTTGGGATCGAAAGCCAATTTTTGGGTCATTTCATCTGCTATGACTTGTTGATCATTAACCTCTTCGAAAGCTTTTTTCAAAACTTCACCGAAAGTTCCAGCAACCTGATCCGGTGTAACTCCCGGTTCAGTTTTTCCATAATGTCTATTATCAGTCCTGTTTACCGATACCTTCTCACCATCCGGTCTTAGAGAAAATGCGCGATCACTGCCGTGATTCCAATATGTAGTTTTATTGAATATATTACTGTTTATTTCCATTATGCTCTACCTATTTCGAGTGCTTTGTTAAACATAGTTTTAGCTCCATTGATCAATTGAACATTGGCTTCATAAGAACGGGAAGCTGAAATCATATCAGTCATTTCCGATACGATATTCACATTGGGCATTTCTACATAGCCCTTCTTGGGACCTATCTGAATGGCATCGGGGTGAGTTGGATCATAAGTAAGTCGTAGAGGAGCCATATCTTTTTCGACTTTCATGACTTTTACCCCTTTACCTTCTCCTGTTGCCAATGAATTGGGAAACATTGGGCTCTTCCAGCGAGTTCTAAGATTTATCGGAGTTAAAATAACTCTGTCTCTTCTAAAGGGACCATCGCCATTGGTATTTCTAGTTGTGGTCGCATTGGCTATGTTGTTAGATATAACATCCATGCGAAGTCTTTGTGCAGAAAGACCTGTAGCCGATATATTGATTCCGTCAAACATTCCCATTCATTTTCTCCCAATATGATATAGTTTCATTTTATCTAATTAAGTACAATTATTTTTTAAAAAAAGTTATCTTATCCAGCAGGTCTCATCATCTGCATCATCAATCTATTGTTTTGATTCAGTCTTTCTACCAGTAAAGTATAAGTCATCTGATTCTGATTGGCATCTACCATCTCCTTTTCTATGTCCACATTGTTCCCATCCGAACGAATAGTTGTAAGATAATCTAAATTGCTTTTAGGAGAGACCTCCCTATAATCTAGCGGTTTAAAGAATTCAAAATGTCGATTATCCGAGATTTTAGTCGGAACAGACTTTTCTTTTTCGATTTTTTCGGACTCAATTGCTCGCTTAATCATGGATTCGAAGACTACTTCGGATCTTTTAAAATTAGGAACATCGGCATTTGCTATATTATCAGAGATAACCTTTCTCCTAAGCGTTGCTGTTTGCATTCCTCGGTGGAGAAGGTCTTGTGTTTTCATGAAATGAGTTTTTTCGAACATGATAGTCTCCCAATATATATTTCGGAATTTTTGAGGTTTGCTAAAGACAATTTATGTCTCTTGTATTTTTTTTTCTTAAAACCACATAAATTCAAGATTTCTTCTTGTTTTCCTTAAAAAACCTGGCAAGCTGGGATTTACTTTTTATGCAAGCTTTTACCCAAGATGTTAGATTTAATGGAAATTCTTGTGAAATATATTTACAAGGTAGGCTAAACTACCATTCCATTCCTGAAATTTGGAATAACACACTTTCTGAGATTAAAGAAAAAAATCCATCACGTCTCATTTTAGATGTCTCAGAAGTAGATTCTTGTGATGCCTCCGGTATTGCATATTTTTTGGAGCATAAGAGGACACAGGAATCGAGAAATGGTGAGTTCTTGCTACGAGGTTTACGCGAGGAATTCCAATATCTCTATCAAATTTCCACTTCAACTCAGATAAAAGAAGATCCGGAGCAAAAACAATTTTTTGAAGACCTAAAAGAAAAGCCTGAAGAAATTGGTTTATTTGTTGTAAATAGGTATGATGATGCTAAAAACCTCATTGAATATATTGGGGAACTAACTGTTAGTTTTTGGTATTCAATCTTTCATCCTTCTGTTATTCGATGGAGGGATGTATTCAGAACAGCAGAACATGCCGGTGTAAATGCATTTCCTATTATTGCCATGATTGGATTTCTTTTGGGTCTTATCATGTCCTTTCAGTCTGCGATACCGATGAAAAAGTTTGGCGCCGAAATTTTTGTAGCCAATCTAATTGGATTATCCCTATTTCGAGAATTGGGTCCCCTTATGACTGCATTCATATTGGCGGGTAGATCCGGATCTGCATTTGCCGCAGAATTGGGGACGATGAAAGTAAGTGAAGAAGTCGACGCCCTTTCCACCATGGGGCTTTCTCCTATTCAATTTCTTGTGGTTCCCAGATTACTTGCCGCAATCATCATGACACCGCTTCTTACGGTTGTATTCAATCTTTTGGGTCTGGTTGGTGGAGCTATTGTACTTATGTCTTTTGGTTTTCCATTGGTAACATTCATCAATCAAGTTTTGAGTGCTGTTACCATAGTTGATTTTGCCGGTGGAATGGTAAAAGCATATGTATTTGGTTTGGTGATAGCCGGCATTGGTTGTTTTGAGGGTCTAAGAACTACGACCGGGGCGGGAGCTGTTGGTCAATCAACTACACGAGCAGTTGTAGGTGGGATCATCTATGTTGCTATATTGGATGGTATATTTAGTATTGCTTATTTTTATTTGGGAATATGAAAAAGAAAAAAAGTTCACAGTCTGTCAGTCATGCTAAGGATTTTTCATTGGAAGATTCCGTTATAGAAGTAAAGGCTCTACGAAGTGGATATGGGTCCACTGTTCTTATGGATGGTATTTCTTTCGATGTAAAACGGGGTGAGATTTTTGGAATTCTGGGAGGATCCGGATGTGGAAAGAGTACTGTTTTAAAAAATCTCATAGGACTGAATGCACCCATTGGCGGCAATATTTACATCCAAGGGAAAAATCTTTGGAATTCACCTCCCAAAGAAAAATTGGCTATTCTGAATCAATTTGGAGTTATGTATCAGCAGAGTGCATTGTTTGGGTCACTTACATTATTGGAAAATGTAAGGTTGCCGATGGAAGAATTTACTTCTCTTCCAATAGATGCAATGAATACAATTTCCAGAATGAAACTAAGGATGGTTGGCTTGGAAGAATTTGCCAATCACATGCCGGCTGAACTCTCCGGTGGAATGAAGAAAAGAGCTGCGATAGCTCGAGCTATGGCTTTGGATCCGAGTATACTTTTTTTGGATGAACCTTCCGCCGGATTGGATCCTATCACTTCTGTTGAGTTGGATCATCTGATTATAAGGCTTTCCAGGACTTTGAATGTAACATTCGTAATAGTTACTCATGAACTTGCCAGCATTTTTACCATTGCAGACAGAGTTATAGTTTTGGATAAAGAGTCAAAGGGGATCATCGCGGAAGGAACACCGGAAGGATTGAAGGATACATCGAATATTGATTTTGTGGTTCGTTTCTTCAATCGGCTACCTAAGGATTTTCAGTGAGAAATTTACCCATGAATTATACCGAGAACTTATTCCGGAATTTTAATATGAATAGAATAGGAGAATCAAGATGAAATCACAATCCAATTATTATAAAGTAGGAATTTTTGTATTGGCAACACTTGCCGTTTTGGTTGCCTTTGTCATTATATTGGGGGCAGGAGCTTTATTCAGACAGAACGTTCTCATGGAAACATATCTCGATGAATCGGTGCAAGGTTTGGATATCGGATCACCGGTGAAACACAGAGGCGTAAAGATAGGATCTGTTGATAGTATATCTTTCGTTCAGAATGAATATTTGGTAGATGTGGATCCCCAAGATTCTTCAAATTATGGAAGATATGTTGTTGTTAAAATGTCTATACCCGGAATTTTAAAAGCAATTCCCATAAAGGAAATTGACAAAAGTATAAAAAACATGATTCAAAAGGGTCTTCGAGTAAGACTTGCCTCTCAGGGAATCACAGGAACTGCTTATTTGGAAGTGGATTATCTTCCACCGGAGAAGAACCCTCCGTTACCAATAAATTGGCAACCGAAAAATCACTATATTCCATCAGCACCTAGTACTATTTCCAGGTTTAGTGCAGGTTTGGATGATTTTTTCGACAAGTTGGAAGGAACTGACATTAGAAGTTTATTGAATAATGTGGATAAGCTATTGAACAATCTCAATGCTGAAGTTGAGCAAGCTAAGTTGGCACAACTATCCAGAGAAGGGACATTATTACTTGCTGAATTGAGAGAGACCAACAAGAGTCTAAAGCAAATTGTTTCTTCTCAAGAGATGCAGAATTCTCCCAAAAAACTGGATCAAGCACTCACACAGATGCAGATAACAACCAAAAGATTGGATACAATTCTTTCATCAAACCAAAATGATTTTAGTATAGCGATGGAGAATTTGAAACTAGCCTCACAGGATCTAAAAGATGTGACAGGAAATGCCAAAAAATATCCTTCTATGATATTTTTTGGAGATCCTCCATCCAAATCAAAATTATGGAAATAGTAAAGGAGATGATCGTGAAAAACAGATTAGTATTACTTATATTTTTAGTCATGGGTTACGTGTCCATAGGATTTATATCCATAGGATGCCTAAAACTAACCAAAGACTTTCCTGAAAAGAAGAGTTATCTTATCGAGGTTCCTCAGCCCAATAAAAATATTGGTAAAATTTCGGATGTTTCCTTTAAACTCAGAAAAGTAAGTGTATCCAATAAATTTGAAGGAAAGGGTTTTGTTTATCGAAAATCGGATTCGAATTTTGAATCCGATTTTTACAATGAATTTCTTGTCAGTCCCCAGAGTAATATTGGTGAAGAGATTATTCGGTATTTGGATAGCAAAGAATTATTTCATGCAGTGTCAGGAATGAATTCAAGAATTGAGGCAACTCATTATTTTGAAGCAGATGTGGTTTCTCTTTATGGAGATTACAGGGATAAGAAAAATTCTATGGCAATAATTTCGATACAATTTAGAATATTTGACGATCAAATGGGTGATTATAAATTGATAAATCGCAGATCATACACTAAAAAAGTAAAGGTAAACCCGGATGTTCCTGATTCTTTGGTGTCCGGATGGAACCAAGGATTATTTTCTATATTGGAATCCTTTAGTCAAGATCTGAAATCTTATAATTGGGAAGTTGTTAAAAAATAGCTTAAGATAATTTAGCAGAGTAGATATCGTTTCGAGCAACAATCAATCCTAATAACAGTTTTTCGATATACGAAGAAAGGATTTCCGCTTCATGCGCATCTATTTTTCCATCTTGCAGTGCCATATTAGAATAGCTTATGAGTCTTTTTAGTTTAATTGAATATGAGCTTGAGATCCATTCCTTTACCTTTTTTTTCTTAAGGCTTTTTACAATACCCATATTTCCAAAACCATCCCATCTAGCTTTATTTATATTAAAGGTCAATTGGACTGAATATTGTCTATTGCTCAGGTAAAAAGTTTTATTGCTTTCAGATAGTATAATTCTAACAAGAATAAGATCACCAATTAAAAAATCAATCTCTCTACAAAGTTGAATTCTTTCTCTTCCAGTAATTTTACCATCATCCATCATTGATAGAACATAAACATCGTGAAGTCTTTTTACATCACGAATGATTTCGGTGAATACATCATTGTATGTAATCTCATCATTACCATTTTCTTTGGTTAGGAATGGTATTAAACCATTCCCTCTAAAAAAACCATCCTTAGTAATAAAAAAATTTGTTACCATTTTCTTTTATTTAATAGTATATATCTGTATAAAATCCACTGTCTGGGCAACTGATCCAGGTGCACCGGAAAGTATTACTACCTTATCTCCTTTTTCAATAAGATTTTCTCCTTTTAATGTTCTATTCATGAATGCAATCATATCCGGAAATTTATCCATCATGGGCATTACGTACGGTTCAACTCCCCAATAGGCTTTCATCTTTCTAGCTGTCATTAAAAAGGGAGTAAATGAATAGATCGGAACTTGGGGTCTAAACTCCGATGAAAGTAAAGCGCTATAACCGCTTCTTGTAAAGTTTATAATAGCCTTAGCTCCAATTGACCAAGCAATCTGTTCGGTAGCCGTTCCTAACGCAGTTCTCTCTCTTTCAATCTCTCCATAATCGGACTTTCGTTTGATATTTTTAGAAATGGAAGATGACTCAATTTCTTTTATAATCTTGGACATGATCTGAACGCTTTCAATAGGAAATTTCCCACTTGCCGATTCCCCGGAAAGCATCACAGCATCGGTTCCATCCATCACAGCATTGGCAACATCGGATGCCTCAGCTCTAGTGGGTCTTGGATTATCAATCATTGATTCTAACATTTGTGTTGCGGTAATAACCGGCTTTCCTTGTAAATTCATTTTATGGATCAATTCTTTTTGTAGGATAGGAACTCTCTCTGTATCCATTTCTACTCCCAAGTCCCCTCGGGCAATCATGATTCCATCACAAGTTTGTATGATCTCATCAATATTATCTATTGCTTCCGGTCTTTCGATTTTTGCAATCAAACCGGTAAAGGTATCTTTCATGAATTGTTTCGCCATTTCCAAATCGGATGCTCTTCTAACGAAACTTAGGGCAATATAATCAACACCCAAATTCACAGCAAATTTTAAATCATCTATATCTTTTTGAGTAAGAGCAGGTGCTGTAATTGGGGTTCCGGGAAGATTGATTCCCTTATTGTCTTTTAATGTTCCACCCACAATCACTTCCAACTGAGCTCTTTCGTTGGTTCTGTCGATTTCTATAGCTTTTAAAACCAACTTACCATCATCTATTAGAATTTTATGATCTACATCTAAATCAGTAATAATATTCGGATACGTGCATCCAATTTCTTTTTCATTTCCAATATAATCAGCATTATTGTTAATCCATATATTGCTGCCATTTACCAACTCGATGGAAGATTTTTCCAACTTTCCGGTTCTAATTTTTGGCCCTTGTAAGTCAGCAAGAATACCCAAAGGTCTACCTGATTCTTGTTCACATTCCCTTAGAAGTTCAAATGTCTTTTCATGAGAATCTTGATTGGAATGAGAAAAATTGATTCTGGCAATATCCATACCTGATTCAATGAGTTGAAGGATTTTTTCCTTTGTGGATGTGGCAGGACCGATAGTACAAACAATTTTTGTTCTTTTTTTGGAAGATAGTATAGTTTCAGGCATAGTCAATTTATAGATTCTCTTTTTATTTTGGCAATAGTATTTCCAAGGGATTTTAGCAAAAATACCAAAATTTTCATTGCCTAGAACGAAATTTGGCTGATATTGAACATAATCGTGAATAAAAAACGTGCAGTTCTATTTTACAGCCCTATGTACAATCTAGAGTTGGGAAGACATGTATTTCCTGCTCAGAAATATTCTTTTATCTATGATAGAATAAAGAAAGATCCTAATTTGGATTCAATAGACATACTTGCTCCTGAGAGAGCAAGAATGGAAGATTTGGAATTGGTCCATACTTTTAACTATTTGGAGGATCTTTTTTCATATGAACATAGTTTTCGAACCATGCATTCTGAACTACCATTGAGTCGTAGTATTGTGGATTCATTTATGCATGGAGTAGGCGGCACTGTCATGGCGATGGAATTGTCAGAAACATACCAATTTTGCTTTAATCTCGGTGGAGGGTATCATCATTCCATGCCGGATCATGCAGAAGGCTTTTGTTATCTGAATGATGTTGCAATAGCAACTAGATTATTTCAATATAATAATCCCGATAAAAAAGTTCTCATTGCAGACTTGGATCTTCATCAAGGAAACGGAAATTCATATATATTTAAAGATGATGAAAATGTGTTTACGTTCTCAATGCACCAAGGTAATATCTACCCTAAAAAAGAAGATTCCGATCTTGATATTTCTTTAGAGCCCGGCATTAAAGATACGGAATATTTAAAAATTTTAGATGATTCATTAAAAAAGATACAAAATGAATTTAAACCGGATTTGGTATTTTATCTCGCCGGAGCTGATCCTTATGAGGGAGATTCCCTGGGGGAATTAAACATTTCGATGGAAGGTATGATGGAAAGGGATAGACGAATGAGAAATTTTTCTAGAGATTTGGATGTATCAACTATTATTGTTACGGCAGGGGGATATGCAAAAGACCCTGAGGATACTGTTTCTATTCATTACAATTCAATTAGAGTGTTTTGTAGCGAGGAATTCTAATGGGTATTTTTAGAGATTCGGATAAAAAGTCCCAATCTTCCAATTGGTTGGATTTATCCGAGTTGGAAATGGTCGATTTGTCCAAAGATTTGAATACAGCTTTATCCCCGGAAAACATGGTTTTTGGGAAGTTTTCCAAAGAAGAGATACATGACCTTATGGTTGAATCCAATCTTCTTCCACTCCTTAAACAAAGAGGTTATCCCGATTATGTAATCGAAATAAACGTACTGTCTGAACTTGATAACAGAATTATTATTAAAACTCCCAATGACCAAGTTTTGGTTCATATGAGATTGAAGTTTTCAGATTTTTCTATGAAGGCTAAAAGTAATTCTTATAAAATGGTTTATATTGATTGGTTATTAACCCAAAACATAAGATTCAAACCGGGAACTTACAATAAGCCGCTATTTTTTGGACAAGAATATCCCGGTCTTGCTATTTTTGTAGAAATTACAGAATTCATTCGATTGCTTACTCAAAGAATTGGTGCCCATGGTGTTTTTAACATACCTGAATATTTCCACGATGCTGTTCTTTTTCGAAATAATTTTCGTTTTATGGATCCAGAAAAAGAAGGTCAATTTCGTGCTTTGCTAAAACTTTCTCATCGAAATAGAGTCAGGGAATTAAGCAACGCAATTCATAATAATAAATTAGTATGGTCGGATTCTGGTGAAATTTTTGAATGGTTTTATGGTGAAATGCTAACAGCAATCGATCCTTACTTGGAAAGATCTGTGTTCAATGACGACTATGAAAAAAAGATGGAACAAGCCAAGGAAAAATCACATTTTCGCCTGCTAGATTGATATGATTGATATAAATGCACCCAAACCTGAAATATTAGTAATAGACGATGATGAATCCATTTGTGAAACTCTGGAA
The DNA here is from genome assembly GCA_020831715.1 of Leptospira sp. GTDB lineage: Bacteria > Spirochaetota > Leptospiria > Leptospirales > Leptospiraceae. The sequence goes on from JAFIGA010000294.1 coordinate 37,120, forward strand.
GTGATTATTCAGAGCTTGGGATACTACTGTGTCTATTTCACAGACCCGGATCAAGGCTTGGAATATTTCCAAAGAGAATCCAGTCCTTTGGTTTTATTGGATGTGAACCTTCCAAATATGAGTGGATTGGATATACTTGCAAAATTTAAAGAAATCAATCCTATGACTCAAGTTCTAATGATGACAGGTGAGAGAGAGATTCAAACTGTCGTAACTTCTCTTTATAATAGGGCGACAGACTTTTTATTAAAACCATTTACTTTGGATTCAGTGAAAGCTGCCATTGCCAGAGCACTAGAATACTTCAATATTCTAAAAGAAAAAGAAGCCAATGAAGAGACAATTCTCAGAGATCTTCGATTAGCGTCGAAAGTTCAATCCAAGATCTTTCAGATCACTCAATCTCTTCCTCATAAGATTTCCGCTAAAGTCGATCCCGCTATGTATGTATCGGGAGATTATTATCAGGTAATTCCGGTTTCGGATGAGAATACTCTTTTGTTGATGGGTGATATAGAAGACCATGGAGTTACATCCGGATTGATCGGTTTACTCATGAATAGTCTAGTTAAAGAGATTGCAAAACCAGGAGAAATTGATCCTTCGGTTTATCTTAAAAAAATGAATCCTGAATTGGTTCATGAGATTGGCACTCATAGCATGACATGTGTTGTGTTGGTTGTAAATAATAAAACTAAATCTATATCTTATTCAAGAGGAGGGCATCCTTTTCCGATTCTTTATCCATCTAAACGATCAGAATATAAATTACTCAGTGAAAGATCGGGTCATTTACTGGGGATTATGGATGATATCGAGTTTAATACAAATTCTATTTCTTATGAACCGGGAGATTTGATTGTAATTTATAGTGACGGTTTAGTGAATAGTCTTCAGTCCCCGGTATTGGAATCATTGAATCAAATTCATTTGAATTCCAATAACAGATTCGATGAGATGATTGATTGCTTAACTGATTATACAAATAGCCTCAGAGAGAATTCTGTTTTTCAAGACGATATTTCATATCTTCTTTGCGAATTGTAATTAGTCGGTGGTGAAATTCTGTCAATTCAGTAAGATAGGGCTTTAACCATTCTTTCGGATAACTTCCATCTTTCTCGAAACTATTCATTTCTAAATTACTTTTAAATTGATTGATCTCAACTACCATTTTTGTTGAACTCTTTTTCAGATCCGGTGATTCTATATCTTGAAGAAAGTAATTTGCTTTAAAAAGAAAATGATCTAATTTAAGGAATAATTTCTTCTTCTGAGGACTCATTTGAAGAACGGTTGATTTTCTCTGATCTACATATTCCTGCGATACTTCCAATGTCTTTTGATAATCTGCTTCCAACTCTTGCGGATTAGAATTTAAATCAATCGCTATAATTAGCTGAAATCCAATCGCATAAATAAGCAGTGGTAATAAGTATCGATAGTATTCTTTCATTATCGGGAGAATATAAAATGCCAATATTGTCATTGGAAATGCGTAAAAACTGAAAAGATCCCAATCGGCAGGAAATCCCAAGCTTGGATTGTGAAAGAAAGCATGAACATAAAATCCAAAGACAGTAAGTAATAAAAACCTATTTTCTTTCTGTTTCATGAAGTTAGAAAGTTCTTGTTTCTTTAAAATCCTGGCACTAACTAACAAAATAAAAGGAAAAAATGAACTGAACCAAGTTACACCTAGTATTTCTTTAAAATGGTTTGTACTAATCCAACGCTTCCAAGGATAAAAAGGAGGGCTTAATACATGCGTCTGACTGGGAGATGTAATCGGATCACTCAAGAATAAGAAATAGCCGAATAGTCCTCCAATATAAATTCCACCTATGATAGTGGCGAAACAGGCGTTTTTTAAAAATTTCTCTTTAGGAGATTGAATTACAGTGAAATAAATCAAAGCAAAAGCCATATAACCAAATACTAAATGAAAACTAGCCCCAAGTCCTGCAAGAATTGCCATTAAAAATATTGATGTAGAACTTTTTCCTGATTCAATAAAATATCTTCCCATGAGTATAGTAAAGATTAGAATTGAACTAACAATTGTATAATTTTCGCTATATCCATAAAACAATAAAATTGATCCGGGAGCTAGGAAAATTAGAGATTGAAAAAGATTTATCTCTGAATATTTATTATTGCTTCTAATGATCAAAAGCAAGCAGATTCCTAAATAGAAGAATCCAGATAAACTACTGAAGACTCTATAGATAACTCTGGGGTCATTCATCTCCAATTTGGCAAAAAAGAAAGAATGAAGAAAGGCTTCCCAGAATTCATCCAAGGTAATTTGATAACCAAAGATTTTTCCTTCGATGAAAACATTTTCCAGCAGTAGTATTCCGTCTCCATAATTCATATTTTGCAATGGAAATATCCAGAATAAAAGAAATTGCAACCCGAATATATAAGGAAGAATTTTCAGTATGTTTTTGGATGAAAAATCATCTTTTAAAAATGAAATTTTATTAACCAAAGTAAGATTATTCTTATCCAATAAGTTAATAAAAGCCCATATAAATGCTATAGAATTCAGGATATATAAATGTAGCTTCGCGCTATCGGGAAACCCCCAATAATCAGTGAATGCCAAGAGTAGGTAATTAATTAAAAATGGAATTAGAAATAATATTTTCATGGTTTGGTTTTGTCCTGTTTTTCGTTGGGAAATTCCGGATCCAAGTCATTCAGTCTTAAATAGAGAAATGTTCCCTTGTTTATATTGAAAAAGACTAATTCGGGCATGGCGAAAAACATTCCTTTTACGCCTCGAAGAAATGACTCCCCTTCATCAAAGGGAGCCATTGGTATACCCAAACCTGTATATATAAGTCCACCCACAAGATTGCCTAAACCATAAAATGGTCGCAACAAAATCGTATCATCAGTAAAAAAAATAAATTTATGATCGTATGAATTGGGTTTGTAGGCGGTGGATGTTGGGACAAAACTTTCTCTGGCATCTACCTTCCAAGACTTTTCATTTTCTTTCATTTTATTGATTGAATCTCTTCTATAGGAGAGTATGATTTCGGATTGAGTTTTGTGGTAATTTTTTTTTATGTCATAACTGGAATAGAAAGGAATGAAAGAGAGAGAGGATAATGGATCAATTCTTTTACCCAATACTTCTTGAATCTTTTCTTTATCTTGATTGAATATTTTATCGAGACTAAAAAAGATTTCCGATGTGCAATTTTGTAGTACGAGTTGGTAAGGATAAATATTTTCTAGACCTACTTTGTAATTATTTCTATTCTCTAAAGCGAGTCTATGAAAGTTTTTAAGTGTATTTAAGTCCCATGGAAGTTTCGGATATTTATTGGGAAGCCCTCTCAATTTCGGTAGAGTTTTTGCATGATTGTGTCTTATCGAACGCAAACTTTCTGCAGAGCTAGCAATCTCTATATATCTATTAGCTCCATCTTGAAGATCCATAAATTCCTGAAGAGTGAATTCATTAGAAAATACAAGTTTCCTGTATTTTTCAAATAACAAATAAGATTCACTCGCCAAGGACTTAATTTCATTCTCTTCATTCCAACGGATATTTATACTATTGGAAGCAAATGTATCCATGAATATGAATTGATTCTTTTCCAGCATTTCTCCAATAAGAAGATAGGTAAGAAATTCCAGCAGGTTTAGATATGAGTGAGAATCCTTTCCATCAGAAATGTTATTAAGAATATTCATCTCCAATTGAGCTTGCAATCTCTCGAGAGTTTTCCTTTCTTTTTCCTCTAATCCTTTGGATATGGATCGGGGAATATATACCAAGGTGGCTTTATCTAATCCTCTGGATTCCAGAATTCCCTCCAAAAGACCTAATCTTCTTAATGAATTATCGTAGTTATAGGATAGTGATTTATATCCGAGAGGATATTTTCGAGAAGAAAACTTTTCACCGGATATTGTGTTAGGATGCCATTCAAGTTGATGTATTCTATTATAAATTTCATTTATTTCTTTAGTGAAAAATTCTCTTCCTTTGTCAGATTCTATTTTCAATTTCAGTTTATGGGAATAAATATTGGGTATTGAGGAATTTCGTGATAAGTATCCCAAACCTTCCACTCTATAGAGATTATCCGAGGAAATGGAAGACTCCAAAAGTTGCACATCGTCTTTCATTTCTTTCCAATTATTTAGATGCTTTTCTTGGATTAAGAAAATCTGATTGAAACCTCTTTCTATGAAATTAGAGGATTCCCCTTGTGGGTAGACCTTTACCATTTCAAGAGTTCGATTTCCTTGGATATTATAGGAAAAACGAAAATCAAACCATGATTCTCGAACTATATGAAAGATATCATCCGGATAAAATTGAAAATGATATACCCAGTCTCCAAATTTTAGAGCCGAATGTCCCCCACTGGATTGCCCTGTATTGGCATCTACATATATATATTGAAAATAATCTTCTTCGTTGATATATGTGTTTTTTTCTGAGTGAATAGCAGTAATAGAAAATAATAAAAAGTACAGAATAAAAAAAACTATCTTCAAGAAGAAAATTAACCGTTTTTCAATCGGTATCCGTATATTAAACAATTTTTACCGTAAAGATTTGTGATTTTGAGATAACTTAGAGTTTCGTTGAATTCTTGTTCTGTCATACCAACTTCAAATAAAGCCAGTCCTATACCAACTAAACTTAACCCCATTCTATCGGAACTTAAATGACCCATTCGAGAACCTATAAAATGTATGTCTTTTTCCAATTCTCCATCTGCTCCGCCTGACTTAAAATGAAGCACTGTTGTATCTTGTACATCTTGAACGTAACGAGTATCCAGATCAGTCCATTTTTCTTTGGGTTTTGGCTCATTGGAATTGGAATCCTGGGGTTCAATCCCATATTCTTGAGAACCTTTGTCTTTTGCTGGAATGGATGATCTGCTAGATTGAATAAAGGATTTTGAAACAGAATCAATAGATGCAGATACCGATGCTGAACTCAATAGAACTGCACCGCCGGCTAAATATACAATAGACACGGAGGACTTGAATAAAGCCTCTCCAATCATACAATTATTAAAAAATATTGCAATTACGATTATGAGAGACTTTTTCATATTTTATATTAAGAATTAAATCCTTCTAGAATTGCATCAGCTAATTCTGGTTTCTCCGGGCAAGAAATTTGTGTAATTTCCCGAACTTCGTCCAAAGAGTATCCAGCTTGCTTTAATCCGGAACCAAAAGCAGTATAAGTACCTCTGTATTCTCTCCAAGAAACTATACCATTTTTCTCTGCAATTCTTGCAATGTCATCTTCCAAAGTAACAAGCAGTTCTTGATCTTTTGCATAAAGGGAAACAATAGTTTCTACATCCTTGCGATAAATAGAGCTTTTCTCATCATCCTTTGGTGCCGATGACTTGGAAATAGACCCTAACGATTTGGAAATGGATCCCAAAACAGACGCAACGGAAGTGCTGATAGAGTCCAAAGATTGAGAAGCTGTGGATATACTACTAAAAATAGCACAATTCGTTATCCCAAAAGCCAAGCATAGGGAAAGTATACTCATATAAATTGTTTTCATAAAAACCTCCAAGGAATTAAATAAATTATATTTTAAAAAAATAATGGGTCAAATCTTTTTTTAACTTTTTAGGGAAAAAACCCGAGAGCCATAGGCTTCTAAATTCAAGGTCAAAATTCCATTTTCCCACTCTGCAGATTCTTCTACTTGTCCGGTCCAAAAATCTTCCCAACTTGAATTCTTGGGTTGAGCGGGCAGCTTTAAATGTATTTTTTTTGGTTTGGATGTTGGGTTCCATACTCCTAAAAATCCGGCTGGATTGTAAATTCCTTCCGGAAACTCATTCTCAAATATACCCAAAGGCAGTGGTGTCTTGGATTGACAAAGCTTAGACAATTCAATCGTTTTCAACAATAAATCATATCTATCCTCTTCCAATTGAGTCATGTCATCACTCACCAAAAGCATTCCCCCCGAAACAGCCATGACAGTTGCCATAATCAAAGTCTGATTGTAGTTCATGCTATTTTTTTTCTTACGAACCAACAAACAATCCGGATCATTTAACCAAAAAATTCTGTGCATGGAGGAACGTGTGATATCATTGATGAGAGCCTTTTCTGTGGAAAGGGCATTTTTATCTTTAAGAAGTCTACGTTTTATTTCCGGTTTCCAAAAAGGAGCAACATCACAACTAATTCTCATTCCTTGAAAGAATCCAATCGAAGGGAAAATCGGTGCCCCGCATCCCAATAGAAATGTATCCTTTCCTACAGTTTTACGAATGAGCTTGAGTGCATTTTGGTATCTCACTTGAGGAGTGATGCTGGGGTCAAAAACCTGGCCCGGATGAAGTCCTGCGTACAAAAAGTCTAGTTTCAGGTAAGGATAACCCCAATCCTTGGTGATGGTTTTGAAAACTTTTGCAAGAAATTCCAAAGACTTGGGATGGGTAAGATCGAGAGAGTATGTGTAGTCTGTTCCCCAAAGTGGATTCCATAGAGCCGGAACAGGTTCTCCTTCTTCATCTTTTAAAACTGCTTCAGGATACTGTTGAAAGAATTCACTCTCTTTTCTGACCAAAAATGGGGCAAGCCATATGCCCGGCTCATAGCCTTCTCTTCGAATTTCATCGGCGATTACTTTCATGCCTACCGGAAATTTTTCATTGGGATAGAGCCAATCCCCAATGGTTCTTTGGTATCCATCATCTACTTGAAAGAACTGGATCGGTAATTTCTTCTTTTTAACTTCCTTTAGGTTATCCAATATCACTTTTTCCGAGATCTTGGTATAATAATAGTACCAAGAACACCAACCTGTAGGAGTCTTTTTTACTAATTCCGGTATGGTGATAGTTTCGGATAATTTTTGGAAATAATTCTGAATTGCTTTTTCCGGTGAGCCCTTGAATTGATTGAGGATGAATTCCGGAACACTTATTTTTGAATTGGTTTTCCATTCCGGCGAACAGTGGTAATCCAAAATGATGGAAATGTCTTTAATGCTTCCATCATTTTCCATTAATATATGAAAACGCACTCCGGGGTCTGCTAGTTTTGACACACCTACAATTATTCCGGAATCCGATTCAGGATTGTAGAGACATACAAATCCTTCAGATATAAAATCGCCAGCTTCACCGCTATGATGTGAATAGATATTTTCTTGAGAATAACGCAAAAATTCCAAAGAGGGGGATACATCTTTTGCATCAGGAGGATAGCTCGCCGAAAAACTCCAAGATTGGTATCCATGCTGAAAAATTTTGAATCCGATTCCTGTTGGGATCAAGTTAGATAGAGATATAGATATAGTTTCAAGATGAAAACCCACAGGAGGACGCAGAGAATCAATCCAAATCAATATTGGTTTTATGGAAACGGAATTTCCGTCCTTGGAATCTGTGACTTTTCCTTTGAATTTGGCACAATCACTGCCTTGGAATTCTGAACTATGTTCAGGTATTCTACTTACCAATTCACTATCAAAAACTTTATAATAAAAAACTATATCTGGCATAATAAAAAATTAAATTGAAACCTCATTTACATTAAAAAAACTAATACTTATGAGTCAAAAACAATCCATAATTCGACCTACAGTATTTCAAGCTGATTTATCAGATGAAATGAAAGCAATCTACGAAAACGACGATCATTTAGCTGTTGATTGTGAAATGATGGGATTGAATCCCAGAAGGGATAGATTGTGCGTAATTCAATTTATGGATTCCAAAAACAACGCATCCTTGGTACAAATCCTACTTGATCAAACATCTGCTCCTAATATCAAGGCACTTTTCGAAAATCCAAAGATCACAAAAATTTTCCATTTTGCCAGAATGGATCTAACCTTTCTTACTGCTAAATTGGGTATTCGTGTAAATCCTGTATTTTGTACCAAGATCGCAAGTAAATTGGCAAGGACCTATACAGATCGGCATGGACTTAAAGAGTTGGTAAAAGAATTCTTTGATGAAAACATGGACAAGCAAAAGCAATCCTCCGACTGGGGGAAAAAAGTTCTTACCAAGGAACAGTTAGAGTATGCAACAGGAGATGTGAGATATTTGATATCACTCAAGCATACCTTACATGAAATGCTTATTAGAGAAGGGCGCTTGGAATTCGCAGAAAAATGTTTCGGTTTTCTGAATACCTTCGTAGAGTTGGATCTTATCGAAATGAAAGATATATTCGAGCATTGAAATAATAGGTCAGATAAAATGATTATTTCCGGAAAATATAATTGAAAAAAAAAGCTCCCACCAAAGTTTTTCATTGTACCAACTGCGGAGAAAAATTTCCCCGCTGGTCAGGCAAATGCCCCGCCTGTGAAACCTGGAATTCCATCGAGGAATGGGTGGAAACCGGCTCCAAATTCACCGAAGCGAAACGTAACATTTCTGATCCGCCCCGATACGAAAAGCCCATACCGTTAACCGAAGTAGAAGAAGATAAATTCATCCGACGTTCAACCGGGTTTCAAGAATTGGATTTGGTCTTGGGTGGGGGCATAGTTCCGGGAAGTTTGGTGTTAATCGGAGGAGAGCCCGGAGTAGGGAAGTCCACTCTAATTTTGGAAGTAGCTAAAAATCTATCCGCTTCGGGGAAGGTTTTGTATGTCTCGGGAGAGGAGTCTTCTTCTCAGATTGGACTCCGTGCAAAGAGAATGTCTATCAGTACGCCGGATATACTTTTGTCTTCCGAGTCTTATGTAGAAAACATCATTCAAATGATGGAACATATCCAACCTTCAATCGTATTCATCGATTCGATACAAACTGTCCAGAAGCAATCTCTCATCAACCAAGCAGGAACTGTCACCCAACTCAGAGAATCCACTCAATCTTTTCTGGAAACGGCAAAAGGCTTGTCCATTCCTATATTTTTAATCGGTCACATTACAAAGGAAGGTTCCATCGCCGGACCAAAAGTTTTGGAACATTTGGTGGATACGGTTCTTTATTTTGAAGGGGACAAATTAAACTACTACCGCATCCTTCGTGCTGTGAAAAATCGATTCGGTGCCGTGGGTGACATTGCCGTTTTCGAAATGAAAAACCAAGGACTCGAAGAAGTAAAGGATCGAAATGATCTATTCATTTTTAAAGACCAAGAGCGTGCAGAAGGTTCTGTTCTTGCCGCAGTTTTGGAAGGTTCCCGTGCCCTCAGTGTAGAAGTCCAAGCCCTTGTGGCAAAATCCAGTCTTGCCCAGGCTCGTAGAATGTCCGAAGGTCTGGATAATAAAAGACTGATTCTACTCTGTGCCGTCTTGGAGAAATATTTAGGCTTACCTCTGTCCGGCTCAGATGTATTTGCCAACCTTGCCGGTGGACTCAATATCGATGAACCTGCATTAGATCTAGCCATCTGTGCCGCAATTCTAAGCAGTGCCTCCAACCAACCGGTATCCAGTAAAACCGCATTCTTGGGTGAAGTAGGTCTTTCCGGTGAGGTTCGAAATGTCGGACAACTGGGGCTTAGAATCAAAGAACTGGAAGGAATCGGAATCGAAAGAATCATACTACCCATATCCAGCCAAAAAGAATGGAAGGATACAAATACCAATCTGAAATTGGAAGGAATTACCCATCTAAGGGATCTGAATCAATTGTTATAAAAAAGCCGCACTTGGATAGTGCGGCAAAGGTTGATGGAATTTCTTTAAAGTAAGAACGAATTATTTATCAAATCCAATCATTTTGTTTTTATTCCAGACTCCGATTTTATTGTCCATTTTGCCAATTGAAATAGTTTTTAACCCGCCTTTTGACTGCAAGAATTGAGCTATTGCTGGCTTTTCATTTTTATGAGCAAAATACATTGGAGATGATATTGGTACTTCTCCGCTCATTAAATCAGAAAATCCTTCTCCTAAACCTGAAAAGCTAAATGGAAAACTCACTTTTTTTATCTCACCTTGTGGGTGGAAAATAATATTCACATCCGCTCCGTTGTCCAGTAGGATTTTTACAGCATCCATATTCCCTTCAAAACCTGCTACATGCAAAGGACTCCAGCCCCAGGAACCTGCATAGAACCCATGAGAATTTACTGATCCTCCGGCTTTGATATATTCCTGAATAGACTTTGTATCATTTGCCGCACAAGCTTTCCATATGTCGATTCTCCAGGGAGAAATATCATAAGGAGTATGATTGTCGTTATTCGTTACCTTAAAATCCGCTTTTGCCGCAACAAGCATATTATAGACTTCTTTATTACCAAATTTAGCCGCCATGTGAAGGGGAGTTTCTCCTCGTATGTTTTTCTCATTCAATTTTACCTTTCTTTGAATAAGCAATTTTACGGATTCTGAATCTCCACGAACAAGAGCCAGGTGAAGCGGAGTGAATAAACCGGTTTCTCTCGGAGTTATACGATTTGGATCTGCTTTGGATTTCAGAAGAAGAGAGACAATTTCTGAAACAGGTAGCTTCTTCTCATTGAACCATTCTACATCTTTTTTGGTTTTTTCATTTTCCTTTTGAATTTTTTGTTCTAGTTCAATAACTCTTTTGTACTTTTCACTATCCATGAATGGAATTTCTTTTTCTTTAGCGATATCTTGTTCGTATTTAGATACTCGAATAAATCCATCCAAAATATCTCCTCCCAATGCCGCCATTAAAGGGTCAATACCGTACTTATCTTCTTGTTTGGCATTGGCACCATTCTTCAATAAAAAGTCGGTAATTTTTATCTTTTGGGAATAGTCTTTTTTGGGATCCTTATCATTAAGAGCATGAACGGGACTCACCGCATAGTGAAGAGTAGTCCTTCCGTTTTCCGTATCGTATTCCAAAATATCATAGCCTTTGGATTTTAAGAATTCCAAAAATTCATAGCTACCATGCCTTGCCGCACTTGTAGCAAGCTTTTCTTCCGGGTTAAGTTTGGAGCCTTTTTCCAGTAATTGATTTGCTGTAGCAACATCGTTGTTGTAAGCGGCTTTTTGCATAGCACTGGAACAATTTGCAACAAGCAAAGACAGGCAAATCCCCAATATAATTTTAAATTTCTTACTCATCTTTTTCTCCTATTAATTAAAATTTTATCAGAAAAAGAAATAAAGGTCGTCCGAAATCATGATTCCGGACATTTAAAAAACGAAAATTATACAAAATTTGTTAAATAGCTATATATTTTAATAGACTATGGCATTCATTCTCGGTTCTATCATTTCCATCCCGCTGCTTATTTTAACCTTAGCATAGGTAGGGAAAATTTCTTGCACTGTGCCTCGACCAATAACTTTTCCATCTTTCGAAATTACAACTGAGCGACCCGGAACTAGTTTTTCCGATACTCGATTGCCGGTAATAGTAATTGTTTTTTTGTCTTTTTGAACCAGAAATACTGAGCCAAGCAAACGTGGACTTATTGATTTTTTTTCAGAGGTTGGTTTTTTAATTTTCCTGAAAACTAAATCTTGACCCGGAGTTTTTAATACATTTGTTGAGAATCGTAATGTATCCTTATCCACTAAATCCAATCGGATTTTTCTTCTACAATACATATCCGCTAATTTTGCACAATTCTCAACATTTCTCTTCATAGTAGCGGATCCGGATTGCCCTCGGAATTCGTCTTCTTCCCATGGAGAAAATTTGCTTTCATTCCAGTCGGTCAAATTCCCTGCACTCCCATTGTACTCGCGGAATCTCACAAGTTCGAGAACACTGGGAGACACGATCTCACGAGAAGAAGTCTGCAAATCGCGAACATCCTTGTAAGTAAATTCTCTTTGGTATAATGAGTTAGCACCTTGTTTAGCATTCATAATGATGGAAATTTCAAAATCAAAATTGCCATCTTTCTTTTTCTTAATGTCCATTACTCCTGTAGTATAATAATCACCTAAAAACCCCAAAGAATCCTCAAAAGGTTCTAACTGCCAGCTTCCTTCGGCTTCAAATTCGGGAGATGCCGGATGTTCTTTTAGGGAATATGATG
>JAFIGA010000297.1 GCA_020831715.1 Leptospira sp.
GATCAGTTCTTTTCAATTTTGGCTCATGATCTTCGTTCTCCGTTTAGTGGACTTGTGGGTCTTTCAAATCTTATGCTAGAAGATTTTGAAATTATGGAGAAAGCTGAAATTAAATCGATGCTAAAATCATTCAATAAAACAACTACAAATTTATTTGAATTGGTAGATGGACTTTTGGCTTGGTCAATGCTGCAGTCAGAAGGAAAGGAATTGGAAGTGATTAAGATAAACTTCTATGATGTATTCCATGAAGCATTGAAGAACCTGGAACCTACTGCTACAAATAAAGAATTGATTATTAATATTGATATGGATAATAACTTAAAAGTTGTCGCGAATTACCATATGGTTGCTTCAATCATTAGAAATCTTTTACAGAACGCAATTAAGTTCTCCTCTCGAAATTCATCTATTGATGTTTCTGCCAAAGTAATTGAATCTAAATTAGTTTTCACAGTAAAGGATTTTGGAATTGGAATTCCGGAACATTATTTACCGAATCTATTTCAACTCCATGTAAAAACCAATCAACTTGGTACTGAAGGGGAGCGTAGTATTGGTTTGGGTCTACCTCTGGTCAAAGAGTTCGTAGATAAACATAGGGGGACTATTTCAGTTACCTCTCAAATCGATAAAGGTGCAATATTTACGGTAGTGCTGCCAATAGATCCAGATTAATAAAAAACATTATTGCATTTGGATTTTAACGATTACATTTATTGACAAATTCTATTTAGCTTAAAGCTAAGAACGGGGTTAAAATTCATGATCTTAACCAATTTAGAGGGGAGTCCCCGATTCGAGATGATATTAGTTTGATTAAGGTTGAGCGGAGAGTAGTTTAAGTATATCCTCAAAACCACCTTCGATGAATTTTCCTCCACTTTCTTCTATGGAGAATTCCAACATTAGATTGACAGCATTTCCAAAGTCTTCATTGAGCAAGTAACCATCTCCATCGATGAGAAAACCGGATTCATGTTGTTTGGTGGGAACACGCTGTGCTACATTCTCATTTACCGGTATGTATTTATCTATGAATCCGTAGATTTTTTTCCCGAGGGCAAATGCATAGCCTATTTCCCAAGCCGTTCCATCATCCACCAATGGTCCCCGAAAGGAAACACAGTTGGCTATGAGAATATCACATTCCTTGATGAGTTTGGCATTGGCTAGATAGATTCCTCTGGCAAGATCCATTCCCTTTAGATCCTTACCTTCCAAGACCGAGTCAAAAGGTGACAAACCGGTAAATCCGTATTTTTTACATAACTCTTTATGGTGTCCCAAAACTTCATGAGCATTGGGTAAGAAAACTTCCGGTCCGGCTAGATAGATCTTCACAGGTATAGAATTTGTTTTGCTTTCTGTGAATAAAGTAAAATAAAATTTCTTGTGCAAATTATCCCAATCTGGTACAATTACAAATTAACTTATGCGCACCATAGAAAGAATCAATTGGGAGATTAAAAACGAGAAGAACAAAGTCGGAGTTCGCTGGCTTTTGTTCTTTATCATCGTACCCTATCTGTCGTTTCTGCTTGCGACCGGAAGAGCAACGGAAATTGGCACAGCAAATATCTTCAATTGGTATTATATCATTGCTGTTGCAGTATTTGTTGCTTTCGCAAATCTTTGGGTGACCTGGATCATCCTCAAGGCAAGCAAAACTTCCCGTTTGAATCCATCTGTAAAATACCTAACCATGATCGCGGATTTTCTCGCTGTCGCTCTGGTAATGATTCCCACCGGTGGAAGCGATAGTATGTTTTTTGTAATCAATTTTGTGGTGATTGTATCCAATGGACTTCGCTATGGACTTCGAGTAGCGATTCTGGGCACCATTGTGATGAATATATTCTACATAGGGATCATTGGTTTTCAGACCTATCCCAACCAAGAGTTACAAAATGTCCAAAAAGAACTCCTAAAACTAGGTGGATTTTGGCTGGTAGGAATTTACACCGGTTACCTATCTCTGCGTTTTGAAATACTTCGTGGGGAAGTCGACCACTACCAAAAGCTATTGGCTGAGGCTCTGGCGAGTCAGAAGTAATTGAAACTATGAATGATCCCAAGGAAATAGAATTGCAACAATCAAAAGAAGAAGGACTCAATTCGAATCTGGAAAAGTCCTTTCGCAAGGGCAATATCAATTTTGACTTCCTGCAACCGGAAGGGGATTCCATTGTTCATTTTGAAAAAGGGGAGTTGAATCGTAGAACCAATGACCGTCAGGGCAAAAGAGGTCTCTTCAATCGAGGCAGACCGGCACGCCCATTTAAGAGGATTCACTTGGTAATGGCTATTCTTTTTTGTCTGGTGCAGATTGCACTATTGGTGGGGGTTGCATTCAGCAATCACTTTATATGGTTACTTTTTGTACCTATTATTCTGACTTTTTTTCTAGGTTCCTTGATTATGGTAACTTTGCTTCTGGTTCGACCACTCTAGCAGACTTCTTATATAACAAATCATTGGCGCGAAAGCAAAGTCTATCCAATTCTTCTTCCAGCATTTTGGCTTGCGATGCCAAAGATTCTTCCGAGGTATCATCACTTGGGTAGATTGGCTTTCCAATCACAAAGGCAACTCGCGAAAAGGGAAGCGGAAAGCTCACATCGTCCCAATTCGATCCAACGATTCTTCGAGAGAATCCGGCTCCTACCGGAACGATTGCACTTTTTGCCTTAACAGCCATATAGATCACACCCGGTTTCGCCTCATAGATGGGACCATTGGGACCATCCGGTGCAACCAAGGCAGGCGTTCCTGATTGAATCTTCTTGATAAAATTCATGATGCCCGCCGATTGCTTACCCATAGAAGCATCCAATATGTCGAATCCTAAGGCACGCAAAGTCTTAAGACCAATTTCTCGAAAGAAATGAGTGGCACTTTTTTCGTATTCTTCCGTGCGCGGGTGATCGGAGTATATGCACAGATTTCGATGGTGCATGCAAAACACGACTCCATCAACGAAGGTGTGCCAAATGGCTAGGATATGATTTTCCTTTCGCGTTCGCAAAATCCGAAGATGATCTTCTCCTTCAACGATAAATTCCAATGTGGACTGATAGATACTTAAGAGAATGGCGGCAATGGTGGACAAGAAACTCGTCACTGCTCGGTAGATGGTTCTCTTAACTGGATTTTGCGGAAGCATAGAGTCAGAGATAACATTTGGAAATTTTAAGGAAAGAAAATTTTTTCGCATGAAAAATATTCTCGCTAAAACCATGCCTTTTCCGGGAAAATGGGAAAATTGGAAAGGTGTCAAAATTGGTAACAGTCCATGGTAAGTGCAATAAGAAATTCCACCGAGTTCAGGAAGCATTCCTACAAAATTTTCTAAACCAAGAGGAGATCGGTGCGGGAATTACGGTAATCCACAATGGTAAGATAGTCGTGGATTTGTATGCCGGTGTAAAAAATTCCTCCAATCAAGAACCTTGGACTCATGATACTGTGGTTCCCCTTTTTTCTGTTACCAAGGGGCTTACCGCATTTTGTTTTTTAACCCTTGCCGCACAAAAAAAATTGGATTATGATGCTCCCGTAGTCAAGTACTGGAAGGATTTTGGTCGTAATGGAAAAGATCAAATAACAGTTCGGCAAATGTTGGAACACAGAGCAGGCTTGCATCGTTTAGATGTTAAATTGCATGTTTCTGACTTCTGGAAACAACCGGAAAAAGTGTACCAAGCCTTGGTTGAACAAAGACCAACTTGGGAACCCGGGAGTAAGCAAGCATATGGAGCCCAGGTTTGGGGAGCCTATGCATCGGAGCTGTTTCGTCAAATTACGAACGAATCAGCGGGAAGTTTTTTCAATCGGGAAGTAAGTTTAAAAAACAATCTGAATGTTTTCATGGGCCTACCAAGTGATAAGCGAGGGCAAGTGGCAACTGTATACCCTGTCTCCACTTGGGAGAGAGTCACCAGTCTCATACCTCATTTCCTGAAAGGAGATGATTCGGAAGGACGAACTGTCCGAGCCATTCTAAAGGGCAACAGTGAAACTCAAAAGGCATATTTAAATCCATGGATCGGAAGTAAAGGCCTGGAAGCTTTTAATGAGCCGGCTATCCAAATGAATGAACTTCTCTGGGCGAATGCCATTGCCAATTCCCATGGCATAGCTGTTGTATACCAAAGCATACTAGAAGGAAAACTGGGTCCAAGCATGCGCCGCAAACTTAAGGTAAGCAACACAAAACTCATCCAAGATCTAACCAGACCAAATCCCATGGAATTCGATGAAGTGATTCATAAAAATCTAGGTTGGAATCTGGGTTTCATGAAAGAAGAACCGGGTATTTTTTCACCAAACACAGAAGCATTTGGGCATCCCGGCATGGGAGGAAGTCTAGGATTTGCCGATCCAAAAGCGAAACTAGTGGTCGGCTACGTATGCAACAAAATGAACTATCGAAACCGACCAGAGAAGACGATGAATTTGTGTAGGTCGATTTATGAGAGTTTGTGAATTTATAGTTGTTATAGAATGCGTTCTTTTCTTTCCTCTTGATACAAAATAACACAAGATTTTATTTAAAAACTAATAATAACTATTATATTCTTGAGAATTCATAGCTACTAATCATGTTTGAACGCAAATGCCAGATAAAGAATCTCCTAAAATTGAAAAGATGAATCTGCTTCCACTCACGAGTGATCTTGTTTTTAAGCTTCTTTTTA
>JAFIGA010000299.1 GCA_020831715.1 Leptospira sp.
AATCAGTCCGTTGATTTTCCCCAAAGAACATCCCAATGCTTCCTGGTTCACCGGTGTTGACTTTCCCCCTTCGATGAAAGAGTGGATTGCCGAATTGAGTGGTGGAGCTTACTTCAAGAGGGTTCTGGATATCTATAGGGATTTTCGTAGGTGACTCTCTGCGTCGCCAGGTTGCAAGCTTGGAAGCGCAAAGAGTCGCCACAGAGGGTATCTTGTTAACTTCTTCTTTTTTTATATTTCCTCCAACACCACCGACTCTGTCGTTACCATCCACTTCCACCTACATCCTCTTCCATCCGGGCGGGACATAGGGCGGGAATCCCTGGAAACTCTTCTTTTGCGAACGAATGTGAGCACCCCTTGCTGACAAACTTCCCAATGGGTCAGCACTCCCTAGTTGCAAAGCAACTCTCCTGAATCTTTAATCAGCGAGATCTTCAGGAGCTAGGATCCAAAAATTACCCAACCGAAATTTCCACAGGTAGGTAGGCGGCACCGACAAACTTAGGAACCCCGATTCTTTCTACTTCAAAAGAGTAGAGACCTTCCCCCCAGAAATAGCAATTGGTAGCATGGCTTTCGCCTTCGTGAAGGCTTATGGCTAGAGAGTATTTGCCGACACCAATGTTGAGAGGAATTTTAAATTGAATGGTTGTTTTCTTGCCTACGGTTAGATTTCGTAGTTCTTCACCGAGCTGCAATGAATTCGTACCGAATGCACGAATCCCCTTGGAGTCATCCAAATGAAAACCAACTGTGAGTTGTTCGATTCTTTGTCTGAGAATAAAACTTACTTCCAAAAGGATCTCCTCACCTACAAAGGCAAGTGAGGGGGAAGTCTCGCCTTTTTTGCTTAGAGAAAACTGCAAATCCTCTATGAACTCATCCGGTTGAAAATTACCACCTGTTCCGGACTGTGTGGCGATCGTTTTCATATATTCTTGAACTGCTGAAATTGGATCACCGTCATAGATTAATTTACCGAAGTCCATCACAATAATCCTGGTACAGATCTGGGAAAGTAATGTTAAATCATGGCTTACAATAAGAGTCGTAGTTCCTTGGTCTTGAAAATCATGGAATCTTTTGAGACATTTCTGTTGAAATGCCGCATCCCCCACGGCAAGTGCTTCGTCTACAATCAAGACTTCCGGAGGAGTTGCTGTTGCAAGGGCGAATCCCAATCGCATAATCATACCGGAAGAATAATTTTTTAGTGGAGTGGAACGAAAGTCTTGCAGACCTGCGAATTCAAATACAGAATCCATGACTCTGCCGATTTCTGCCACACTGAATCCCCAGACAAGTCCGTTGTAATAGACATTTTCTTCTCCGCTCAATTCAGGATTGAAGCCAACCCCCAATTCTAAGATTGCTCGAACTTTTCCGTCCACTTGCAATTTTCCTGAGTCGAAGCGACTAACTTGGGAAATTAATTTCAGGAGTGTGGATTTACCCGCGCCATTACGTCCAATAATACCTACGATTTCGGACGATTTGCACTCAAAGCTGATTTTCTCCAAAGCACGAAAGCGAACTTTTCCACCCAGATAGCCAAAGCTCAGTCCGGACAGGATGCGATCCCATGCACTGGAAAAGCCAATAAAATCCTTTGTTATGTTTTCTAAAACTATCAAAGATGATCAATAACCACCTGATGAAATTTTCTTCTAGAGAAATAATTGATAAATAAGAATGCTCCCAAAAATGGAATAAATCCCCAGATTGGAAAAGCGGAATCGTGACCTACCAATACTAAATTTCGAAATATATCCAAAGGGATATTGAACGGATTGTATCGATTGATTTCTCCCAAAATCCCTGCAGGATAATAAAGTATGGGAAGTGTCCAAAAAAGTATCATAGAAAGAAGACGAACCAAGGGAGAAATGTCTTTTAAAATAATATTCAACCTGGACAGATAATTGATCAAAAGCAGAACATACAATCCGACCAAACCCATCCATAGAAATGAAATGAAAAAGCCCCCCCAATGGATACCGGAATAAAAATACAATATAATACCGATGGGAATTGAAGTGGCAAGATAGTGAATGAGAAACTGAACATAGGGAATCCAAAGGAAAATATCCATACCCAAAGATGATCGCTTGATCAATTGACGGTTGTCTGTTAGAATTCCTGTTCCTCGAAGAAACAATTCTTGTAAGGGAATCCAAAATAATAATCCGGAGAAAACATAACCACTGTAATTATCTTGGGTTCCTGTATTCTTTAGGTTCATGTATAAAAATACAAAGGCATAGATAAAAATCATAGTCAAGTTCTGAATGATCATCCAAGCAATTCCTAAGAAACTTCCGGCATACTGCAATGCATAATCGCGACGAACCAATACCCATAAAACTGACAATTGTGATGACATAGTTAAAACCTAATTCAATTATCGGACAGAAAAGCGTATTCCTTGGGCAGATTATTCATCTCCCAAGAATCTATATCCAAATCCATGTCCAATCTACAAGAATAGAGTCCGTCCGAACCCAAAATCCAATGGTCGATGCATAATACTTCCAACTCAGCCAAAAAATCCTGGAGCTGGGTAAATAAAATTCGGTCTTCTTCCGAGGGCTTACAGCTATGTCTAGGATGATTGTGAGCTACCAATGAATATGCCGAACAGTCATCCAAAACAATCTTGGCTATATCTCTTTTATGAACACCCACTTCGGTTAAGGAACCTTGGGAAAGCCGATGGATGCGAATCAATTTCCCCTCCAAATTCAAATTGATTAAATAGAATGATTCTCTTGTATCCAATCCTGTAAGAGACCAGAGAGTTTGATAAATATTAATAAAGGGAAATTCTTCGTCGGAGTTTTCCAAGGATTTTTTTCGAACCCTTCTGATGATTTCGGCAATGGAGATCAAAATGGAGGATTTGGCTCTTCCTATACCACTCAATTGGGGAATCTGAGCATAAGAAGATGTGATGAGATTCTCCAAGCCTCCGATGGAGTGCAATATCTCTTTGGATAGGGTATAGACATCCTTCTTATGACTGCCTGTACCCAAAAGTACACTGAGTAGTTCCCAGTCTTCCGTGAGACTGGGATTTTCTATTACTTTAGCACGAGCATCTTTTTGTGGACGACCCGCCGGAGAAGAAACAGCCAATCTTAAAGCTTCTGAAGATTCTTCTTGCTCAATTCAGAAACTTGAGGAGCAAACCACGCACCTTGTTGAATGACCTCTCCTTGGAAGGATTCTCGAAGGTATTCCTCAAATGTTTTAGTCCCGTCATCTAGGCGAGTTTTAACCGCGGGTGCAGCACCCGGTAATCCTTGCTTTCGATCACGCTGGTAGACGGGTTGGTAAAGAGATCTAATAACCATAATTGTTATCCTCCTCGTCTATTTATTAGACGACATAATATTTAAAATTACAACAAGAAATTTACTAACTTAATCAAATACCACTACATATTTAGTTGGTATATATGCAAGTAGTTTTTCTTATCTATTAAATACTATATCCTGCTACCGGGACAAAAATAGATCCAATCAGAAATATTTTCCAAAAAATGGGAAAAAAACCGCTAAAAATATCTAAAATTGGGTAAAAACCCGATTTTTTTGGAAAAAATACAATATTTCAGGATGATTTCCCGGAAAATACTGATAATTTTTCCTCGCCAAGAGTTCAATTTACCCTTTTCGGGACATACCCTTGTATGAGGGGACAAAAACATATCCTAAATTTTTTTACATTTTTTTTTATTTTGAGTATTTTTTTTTCTATTTTCCCTGAAAATTCTCCGAAATGGGAGCTCGGAGGCAGTTCCCAAACCTTCCAATCTAGATTCGTAGATAGAAAAGATTCCCAACTTTCGTCGATTTGGCTGGAATCAGAATGGCAAAACTTCACAGGAATTGTAGAGTCCAGAGGTGAAAGATCTCTCGCAGGTGGCAAATTCCAAAACGATTATGTAGCAATCAGTGCCGGACATAGATACAAAACTGTGCCGGGATTTTTCCTTGGACGAGATGAAAGATACTACTCGACCCTAACCAAACACCAGCCAATTAAGAACTCCGGATTTATGAATTTTCTTCCGGGATACTTTTCTCCGGGAATTTTTTGGCTAGAAGATCACACCGGAGATAAGGCAGGATTTTCGATTGTTTTGCCCGAAGAAAAAGGAGCATTCACCTATTCCCCGGAGACAGAGATTCGAAGTTTGTATCTGAATTTATTTAGAGAAAGGGTTGATCTTCCTTTTTTCAGAAAATCAAAAGTCACTCTCCAAGGTGAATCCATTGGGAGCAGAGAAGATTATTTCGGAAGGTATTTTTTCAAATGGTCGGATCATTCCGGTTTCTTTCATATCGAAGGTCGCATCTACAAAGATGACGATGGAAAATTATTTGAAAGCAGGGATGATTTTCAAGAATTTAACAAGAATCCTATAGTAGCATGGGGAGCTATGGGGCTCGGACCCGTTCATAGAGTAGAGGCATTCGACTCGGTTGAAGAAGGACTACGAAGAAGTTTTCATTCTGCACGTTTGGGCTTGTGGGATCTGGGGTTTGCATCGCCTGCAATTCGTTATAGAGAGTATAGGGAAATTTTCGACATGGAAGATGAGAGGATATTTCAACTTACAAGGTCTCATGCTTTACTCTGGATGGGATACTCCAAGAAGTGGAATTATTTTTTGGGTAGGGAATTTCGAGAAACCGGGGAATACTTTACAGAGGCAGGGTTGGAATGGAACGAATTTGGTTGGAGAGTGGGAGGGTCGGTTCTATTTCAGAGAGAGGGAAATATATTACCAACTCCCATCGAACGCTTCACCGGAATGGATCGATTGGACGTCTCATTGACCGATCGAAAAACAGTGATTCGTCTTCGTCTTAAAACAAAATTCATGGACTGGAATGTAACGGCATCGGACAGAATGGGAAGAAGAGGAGCAATCTTTTTTATGAATTTACAATTTCACTATGATTTTTGATTTCAAATTGCTAAGATTAAACTTTTTATCGGATAATATAAAATCAATGGTCAGATGTCGGGAGATTGGAAAATTATACTATCCGAGTAACTTTCATTATAGGAAACTAATTGAAATACAGGAATTGTAGTATCTTCCTTCTTGAATTTCCAATCCAATTCTTGCCCATCGGTGATGAATATTGAAGTTGCCATTCGCCTCAATTCAATGTTTTTCGGATAGTAGTATATTCCCAGAAACTTGCCCTTCACTCTGTAGGTTCTTCCGGACAATAGATTATGAACAGATTCCATCGCTTCATAATCCCATTTGTTTCTTCTGTATTTAAAGTGAACAGTGTGTCCATCTAAATCATAAAATATAGCAAAATCTCCTGCAAGCTCTTGAAAAAACAAATGCATCTCTTCGGGGTAATTGGGATTTTCTTCGTTTATGGATTCTTTGAAGTCTTTGATTCTCGGTTCTTGTGGGTTTAGAGAACCATAGTATCTTTCTGCATTCAATATAGGAAAGAATGAGATCATGAAAAATATTACTAGCCCGCCAAAGAATTTCATAAACTAATCAACCGCCTTCGCATCTTCTTCCATTTTCTCATCAACTTTAGGCGTTTCCTCATCCCATTTTTCCAATGTATCTTTTGCATATTTGATAATTTTAGGACTTGGATCTCTCATGGATTTATATTCGAGAATTTCTTTTGCCTCTTCTCTTTTTGTTTCAGCGAGAAACTGAATTGCTCGAAACCGAACAAAGGAATCATCATCTCGAGTAAACTCAACAATTTCCTCGAATACTCCCTCAGCTCCCAAATCCACCAAGGCTCCCAAAGAATAAATCTTCAGAAGTTGATTCTTCCGACTATCACTGCCTGTTGGTTGGTTTCTTAGTTCATCAATAAGTTCGCGTAATTTGGGTATTGATGATTTGGAATCAATTTTTCCTAAACTGTTGATGGAATAATTTCGTAGAGACAAACTTTCATCTTTGTTAAAAGCTATTTTTTGAAGAGTGATTTCGGAATTTTTGATCTTCTTTTTACCCATATAGAGAGCAATCTGAGATCTTATTTCCGGGCTGTTGAAATTTTCTTTGAGTTTGGATTCCAAGAAATCAGCAGCTCCCTCCCCTCCTTTCAATTCCGCAAGTGCTTCCACCAAACTCACAGTTAGATTAGAATTCTTTGTTAGATCTTCCGTTTTTAATCTAGCAAGGACTTTTTCCCATCCATTTTCCGGATTGATTTTTTTAAGAGAAGCTACAGCTTGCCTCGCTAAATCTTCGTTTTCCTCGCCTAAAGCTTTATAAATTTCTTCATTGCCCTCTGCAATCTCCAAACTTCCCAAAACACGAATAAAGGCACTTCGCATAGTCGCCTCTTTTTCTTTTTCCAAAGATTCCATTATTAGTGGCTTTAGTGTATCACTGAATTCTTTGGGAAGTTTTTCAATCTCCATAAGTCCGGCTTTTCTTTCCAAGGATGTACCATACTTCAATACTTTGGTGAGTATTTCAGTTTTTCTAGTAAGTGCATCATTTTTCTTTGCTTCTTTTTCCGATTCTTTATCGGAGAGCTTATCGGACTTTGGAGAATTTTTCGAATCGGAAGCATTCGACTTGTTCAAAGTTTTAGAAGATTGCGATGTTTTTTTATTTTTCGGATCTTCCGTGTTTTTTGATAACAAGGGAGTTATAGAGAGAATAGCTAGAAAACAAATTAAAGTTAGGAAATTGATGGAATATATTAGAACTCGAGAAATTTTATGATTTCTCAAGCTCTGCGATTTTTTGATTGAGACTCGCAATGAGTCTTTGGTTTTCCAGATTTGCATGAAATTTATCCAATAAAGCTTGTATTTCTTCAGAAAACTGGTCAATATCCCAGGGTTTCTCAAAATATCTACTGAGTCCACCATGGTTAATTGCATGAATGGCAGAATCCAATCCTGCCTGGCCTGTAAGCATAATTTTAATCGCATCCGGCAACTTCTTGTGTACTTCTTTTAAAAACTCATCTCCTTTCATCCCGGGCATAACCTGGTCAGAAATAATAAGTTCTACCAGTTCTTGACTCTCTAAAATCTCGTTTATAAGAGATAGTGCTTCCTCGCCACTCTGTGCTGATTCGATCTCATGTGATTTTCCAAATCTAGCTCTAAGTTGCTCAGTGAGAGTTTCCAACACCGATACTTCATCATCGACACAAATAATAAAACCTTTACTCATAGTAACAAATCCTCACTTACAGACTTTCAACAAGTGAGTGATTGTCAAGTAGCTGTATAAATATGGCATAAAAAATTCACTATTTACAAAATCTTGTTCAAACTTCTAGGTTTTTGCCTTTTTACTGGCTTTATATTCCAAATTTCCTCACAGTATTCCGCTATAGTACGATCCGAGGAAAATTTGCCCATGCGAGCTGTATTCAAGATAGATTTTTTCGTCCAGGTTTTCTGATCCTTGTAATCCTCGGATATTTTCATCTGGATCTTATCATAGCTATCATAATCCGCCATTAGCAGATAATTGTCTGAATAGTATAGACTGTCATAAATTGGCTGAAAGAGATAAGAATCGTTTCCGGAGAAAAAACCGTCACGAATCATACGTAGAATTCGAGTCAATTCAGGATTGGAATCCACATAATCCTTTGGATTATAACCTCTCCCCTTTAGATCACTTACTTCGTTGACATTCAATCCAAAGATATAGATATTTTCCTCGCCTACTTCTTCCATGATTTCAACATTTGCCCCATCCAACGTGCCCACAGTTAAGGCACCATTTAAGGCAAATTTCATATTCCCAGTACCACTTGCCTCCATACCTGCAGTGGAAATTTGTTCGGAAAGATCGGTTGCCGGTATAATCTTCTCAGCTTGAGACACTCTGTAATTTGGAAGGAAAACTACTTTCAAACGATCACTAACATCAGGATCACGGTTGACTATTTCTGCTACGGAGTTGATAAGCTTAATGATGAGCTTAGCAATGAAATATCCGGGAGCGGCTTTACCTCCAAACAAAACTGTTCTGGGAGTAAAATCTTGATTGGGATTTTCTTTTATTCTACGATATTGTCCTATAACATTCAATATATTCAATAATTGTCTTTTGTATTCATGAAATCTCTTAACTTGAACATCAAAGATAGAATTTGGATCAACAGTGATACCGGTTTCTGATTTAACCAATTTAGCCAATTGAATCTTATTGTCCAATTTTATCTTTTTCCAGTCTTCCTGGAAACCGGCATCATCAACATATTTTTCCAAACCTCGTAATTCATCCAGATTGGATGCAAAATTATCACCCACCTTACTTGCAGCTAACTTAGATAATGCAGGGTTACATTGAACCATCCATCTTCTTGGAGTTATACCATTGGTCTTGTTTACAAATTTTTCCGGGTAAATCTTATAGAAAGATTTAAAGATAGTTGTCTTGATCAATTCGGTATGAAGTGCAGCGACTCCATTCACTTTGTTGGAACCGATGATTGCAAGATTCGCCATTCTTACTCTTTTGTCAGGAGTCTCTTGGAATATGGATACCTCAGAAATTTCCGATTCGGATAATTTACCCATGGATTTAACTTCTTCCAAGAATCGAAAATTGATTTCATTGATGATTTCCATATGTCTTGGTAATAGAAACTGCATAAGACCCACCGACCATGATTCCAAAGCTTCAGGCAATACAGTATGATTCGTATAAGAAAATATGGAAATTACAATCGACCAAGATTTTTCCCAAGTCCACTCTTCTTGATCTAAAAATATTCTCATGAGCTCAGGTATTGCAATGCTAGGATGAGTATCATTCAACTGGATTGCTACCTTTTCACTTAGATTGTCGAATTTATTATAGTCTTGCTTGTGTTTTCTTAATATATCTTGAAGGGATGCAGACACCATGAAATACTGCTGCTTCAATCGCAAAATCTTACCTTGTTCGGTTGTGTCATTCGGATAGAGAACCTTGGAAATATTTTCGGATATCTGCTTATCCTCAACTGCTTTCATATAATCACCATGATTAAAGTAGTCAAAGTTAAATTCTTCCGAAGATCTTGCCGTCCATAGTCTTAGATGATTCACAGTGGAAGTATTGTAGCCGGGGATAGGATAATCATGTGCTGCTGCAAGAACTGTCTCAGTAGGTATCCAGTGATGTGACACATCTCCTTTGGCATTTACTCTTGATTCTGTGTGACCATAAAAATTAACAGGATGAACGCGATCCGGTCTTACCACCTCGTAAGGCACTCCATCGGCGTCCCAATGATCCGGCATTTCTACTTGGAAACCATTCGCTATGATCTGATTGAAAATCCCATAATCGTAACGAATTCCATATCCGTAACCGGGCATATCCAAAGTCGCAAGAGAATCTAAGAAGCAAGCCGCTAGCCTCCCCAAACCGCCATTCCCTAAACCGGCATCCGTTTCAAACTCCAAGATATCCGCCAACTCGTATCCGAGCGAATGTAGAACTTTTTGAATGGTTTCATACAATCCCAGGTTAATCAAAGCGTTGTGAAGTGTTCGACCCATCAAGAATTCGAGAGATAAGTAATAAACCTTCTTAGGTTTCGTATCCTCATAAACAGTATGAGTTTCATTCAGTCGATCTATTAGGAAATCCCTGATTGTATAACCTAATGCTTTATATATGTCTTCGTTTTTAATATCGTATTTATTCTTTCCGATTGTGTATTCTAAATGATGGCAAAACTGGCTTTCTATGGCAGCTGGATCTGCACTCTGTTCTCTGTCTAAAAGTTGGCTGAGTCGCGAATTTTTTTCTGTCATATTAGTATGTCCCCTGTTCAGTATTCCAATATATCCAAGGGAAAATTCCTTGTCACTTAGAAAAGATCCTATTCACTGGAAAGAGTAAGGTTTATGCAGGAAAATCGCGCTCTCATCTTAATTGATTCTACTAAGATCCGAAAAAAAGTTGTTAAGGATCTAAATTCTACCCTCAAAAAGATTTCAACTGCAAAATTGGATGTAGATAAATACCACAAGGAATCGAAACCTGCATTTGTTTCATGGTATGAGTCTGAACTGGGAAAACTGATTCAAAAAATTCGAGATCTCGAAAAAAAATACCAAGAAAAAGAATGGGTGGTCAGGGAAGTGTTCGCCTATGCCGAATTTTACCAAATTCCTCCGGCACATGCCTATGTAAGAATTCAAGAAAGAAAAAACACTCCCGAGGAAGAACGAGAATTCGATGCGTTCTACGATGAAGAGGAAAAAGGATATTGGGAGGAGGACGAAGAGGAAAAATCCGGGGAGGGGAATGAAGACCCTGATGATGATGAAAGCTATGATTCAGATCCGAATACCCAAGAAGAATTCCATAGCTTTGATTCAGAGGGTGATCCAGACGGGGATGGGGATTCTAGTCCGAAGGAAAAAAAAGTCAACACAGCCGAAGAAATGACTATTCTTTTTCGTAAGATTGCCAGGTTCTTGCACCCCGATAAAAATCCAAATCAGACACCGGTAGATAAGGAAAATTGGCTAACGGCACTAAAACATTATACAGAAAAAAATTTATCAGGTTTGAAAGATATACTAACATGGATTCAGATTCAAAAGGATAAATCCGGAAGTGAATTAATTATCTCCGAGATTTTATCCCTCCATAAAAAACTCAAAAAAGATCTGAAAGAAATACAAAAGCAGCTTCGAGTCTATAAACAAAGACCCGACTGGGCATTTAAGAAAAAGAGTAAAGTCGAAATGAAGTATATGAAAAAAGAATTGGAAGAAGAATTACAATCCGAATTTATACGTGTGCATTATGAGATGGAAAAATTGGATAGAGTTCTGTTTTCTTGGAAGCAATTTAGACGAGGGATGGATGGAAGGCATTCATCTTCCTATGACTGACTTTTCCAAAATTAACACAGCGCCCGGATTAATATTATTTTTTGAAAACCAACCACTATTCATCTCCAATGCATATATAGCCTTCTTTCGAGAATTATATACTTCATCTGTCTGATTGGGCTTCATCTCATAGACTTCTAATAGAACTCCGTCTCGGTCAAAGTATCCTATCGATAAGGGTATCAAAGTGTTTTTCATCCAAAAAGATTGATAATCCTCTTTTGGAAAAACAAAAAGCATACCTGAATTCTCCTCGAGTTTTTTACGAAACATCAATCCCACTGAACGTCGTTTAGGTGTATCAGCAATCTCAACAAATATTGTTGCCTTGCCTAAACGAACCTGCATAGTATCATTTGTTCCTTCAGTATTCTTCGATTGCAATGGGTGTATCAATAAAACCAATACAGCGATTACTCGGAGCTGCCTTTTAAACATATTAAGATCCCAATTAATACTATGCATAAATGTAATTACTCTTAGAAGTTTGGTTTTCTTTTTTCCAAGAAAGCGCCCATACCCTCATTAGACTCCTGAGTCTCAAAAAGAGAAGAAAATGCTTTTCTTTCCTTTTCCATTCCGGAATCCAAGGTTATGTCCAAACTACCACGGATTGTTGCTTTTGCTGAAGCTAAAGCCTCTTTCCCTCTAGACTGAATGGACATAGCCAACTTCATCCCTTCTAATAGTAAATCTTCAGGTTCAGAAACTTTAGTAACAACACCTACTTGCAGTGCTTGATCAGCTGAGAACATTTCTCCGCTGAATATCCATTCACTGGCTACTCCTGTACCACACATACGAGCGAGTCTCTGTGTTCCTCCAAAACCCGGAATTAGCCCTAAGCTAACTTCGGGAAGTCCAAGTTTGGCTTTG
Source organism: Leptospira sp. (assembly GCA_020831715.1). Classification (GTDB taxonomy): domain Bacteria; phylum Spirochaetota; class Leptospiria; order Leptospirales; family Leptospiraceae. Next base: position 11,764 of record JAFIGA010000299.1, read on the forward strand.
TTGGAGGCATACCGAATATCACAACCCAATGCCAGTTCTAGTCCACCGCCCAAAGCAAATCCATTGATTAAAGCAATTGAAACCAATCTGGAATTTTCGAAAGAAGAGAATACATCTTGTCCCAATGCAGAAAACTCAAGTGCTTCTTTCTGTGAATACTTGGACATTGCAGCTATATCCGCTCCGGCAACAAAAGCCTTACCTTCTCCGGTAAGAATGAATACTTTAAGATTGGATTCTTTTTCCAATTCCTTCACAGCCATTCCAATTTCTTCCAGCAATTGACGATTCAAAGCATTCAACGCTTGGGGTCTCGAAATAGTAAGTATTCCTATTCCATCTTTGATTTCTTTTTTTATGAATTCCATTTCAACTCCTTTCTGTTAATTCAAATAATAAAAACATTGTATCATCGGTAAAATGCTTCAGTTTATAATCTTTATATATATCTTCAATAACCAATTCTTTGATTATTGAAATATCTTCAATGCTTCTTCTATTGTTTAAAATTGTCAATAAGTCTTCTTCTGTAATATTTGTATTCGTTTCTGTAGGCGATTCAACTAACCCGTCCGTATACATAAAGAAACGATCACCTACATTAAAACTCATTTCG
>JAFIGA010000302.1 GCA_020831715.1 Leptospira sp.
GACAATGGATGACTTCAAACACGATGGGATGAGTAAGAGAAAATTTCTAGACAAGACTGGATTGTCCGGTTCCAATTCGGAGAAATACAGATAAATGTAAATAAAAGCCGCCATAAGGAAGGTCTTCCCAGCACCCCTGGGAAGACTGAATAGATAATCAGCATAATCCAAGTCATAGAAAACTTTTCGAAAGAATTCTTTTGCATCAATGGACTCAGGATTCTCTAATATCTTATCCTTCAAACCGGGTAGAATGTGCTTTCCATTTTCTTCTTCCAGGGACAACTCATAGAGCATCCTAGAAGATGGGTCAGATTCCAACCAAGTCCTCGCTTGTTGGGTCAAAGCTTGAGAATCCAAATCAAGCTCACCAGAGAATCTCCCTTGGGAAAATAGCTCATGCAGGGGTCTCCCTCCACATTCCATTTTTAGATAAAGATAAACTTGAATTGCCTCTATCTGAGCATCTCTGAGCGTTCCCTTTGCTTGGATATAAGAGATCATCTCCTTTGCCGGAGATATAGAGTTTTCCAGCCATTGCCTGGAACCTGCAAGAATTCGTTCAAAGAACATATTGTCTATCCTCCTAAGTTGATTCTATTTTTCCACTGAATTTCGTAATATATTTTGTGAAATTCCCATCCAACAAGGACAACCCCCCCACGCCCGGATCCCAATGAGACCCGGGCAGAGATTTTCCAATTCCATTATCCCTTATTTTCTCCTTCCCTCTCCACCACATATAGGGTAACACCCACTTGGTTCTCCGGGTGTTCCGTAGGATCGAGCCGGTTTACCACACACTCAAAGATCTCGTATCCGGATTGGATGATCTTGCTGATGGTGGCATTAACAGCCTTGGGAACAAACCCCAATTTGGCGTCTCCATAATAGAGAGCGAGGGCGTTCTCGTCGTATCGGTTGTCTTTTTCCCATACAATTCGCAGAGGCGTTCCGATCTCCAATTTAGAAAAATGGAGCGCTCCATCGTAGTAGGAAAATCCTGCAATGGTGAAGTTGGTTAGTACTTGTCGTTTCATACAACCACTGTATCCGAGGGGGCGGACAAATTTGGGAGATGGTGGAAAATTTTTTAGCAATTTTCAATGAAAATCACTAGAATTAATAAACTATAGTTCGCATGTTATTCATAGGTGGATCTAGGAGGTATATCATGATAAATGAAGATGCAAAACGAAAGCTCTCCAGGAAAGAAATAAAACATGCCAAAACCGCAGAAATGATCAACCGACTCTACAGGGAAATGTGTGGAGGGTTAAGCTCCATGAAACAAAAGATAGCGGAAGAATTCTTCTACAACTCCCTAAAGCACAGACCCGTACTGGATGGGATTCGCTTCGACTTTATCGACAAAAATATCACCCGAGCAAGAAACAGAATCGAAGAAGAATACGATATAATTCTAGTGAATGGATCTATTGTCTATATCATCGAGGTGAAATACCGCCTCCGTAAGAAGGACATTGACATGTATCTGGAACGAAAGTATCCCAACTTCACAAAACTTTTTCCCGAATACAAGGATTATGATATCCGCCTTGCATTCGCTAGCTTCTTTATTGAAGATGAGGTGAAATTTTATGCAAAGGAAAAAGGTGTCTCTCTACTCCAGAGACGTGGAAAAGTCTTTGAGTCCCTGGCGGCTTAAATACAACATCTCCCTACCAATTTCTTCCACTCTCTCTCTGTAGATCCGATCTTGGTCGGGAGTTCCGTCACTAGCTTTCGGATCTTTATAGGTTAGGTTGAACTTTTTGTCCGCACCGAAGACTACCGGGCAATTCTCCGCGGCATGATCACAGGTCATGACAGCGATGTAGTCCTTATTTGGATTGGGTGGATCACCATACTTCTTGGAGAAAGCATAGAGTCCAATGATAGAATCGGAGATTCGCACTTCGTAGATGGGATTGGAAGATGAATTAGGAAATGGAAACGCTTGGATTGAATCTTTATTCGCCGGTTCAATATGAAAGCCGAACTCTCTCAGAGCCTTGATGGAGTTGGGATGGAAAGCAGTGGCCTCTGTTCCCCCACTGAAAAGAGAAAATTTACCGGCAACCTCAGGCTCCAATAGATAGTGAGTGGAAGCATAGGCAAGAAGTTGGGAGATATGGCTTCGTCTGGAATTGTGGGTGCAGATAAAATTCAATCGAACATTTTCTTTATTATTTTTCTGCTCTCGAATAATTATTGCTAGGTCTTGCAATTCTTTTTTTCGGGAATCCGTTATCTCCGAGAAACCATTTGCCATCAATTTTTCTAAATTATCCTTAAGACTTGGGTAGATGGATTTATTTTTAAATCCAGAATTGGAATTACCTACAGGAGAGTCGGAGTTATTTGTTGTCATAGAATTTCCTTTTGAGCCAGAAGCTAACGTTTACAAGTAATATAAGTGCAGGCACTTCGACCAAAGGGCCGATCACTCCGGCGAATGCCTGTCCGGAATTGAGTCCAAATGTTCCAATTGCAACTGCAATCGCAAGTTCGAAGTTATTTCCTGCCGCAGTGAAGGAGATACTCGCATTCTGAGAATAATCCGCACCTGCTTTCTTGGCTATGGCAAATGTAATCAAAAACATCAACGCAAAATAAATCATGAGGGGAATGGCAATTCTCACAACATCGAAGGGTAACTCGACAATGTATTCCCCTTTTAAGCTAAACATAAGAATGATAGTAAGTAGTAATGCAACCAAAGTAATAGGGCTAATGATAGGTTGGAATTTGTTCACATACCATTCATCCCCTTTTGCCTTAACAAGAAAATGTCTTGTTAGAAAACCTGCTAAGAAAGGAATCCCCAAATAGATAAGAACAGACTCGGCGATATCCCAGATACTTATGTCAATGTCGAGGCTTTGTAGTCCCAACCATCCGGGAACAACCGATAAGAATAGATAAGCGAGAAAGGAATAAGTAAATATCTGAAAGATAGAATTGAGAGCAACAAGCCCTGCCGCATACTCCCTGCTTCCTTCGGCGAGATCATTCCACACAATCACCATAGCAATGCATCTGGCAATTCCAATGAGAATGAGCCCTGCCATATATTCCGGTTTGTCGGATAGAAAGATCACAGCTAGAGCGAACATCAATATGGGTCCAATGATCCAGTTGATCAAAAGTGATATGGAAATAACTTTTTTATTTTGAAAGACTTTGCCCAATTCCTCGTAACGAACCTTGGCGAGCGGTGGATACATCATCAGAATGAGTCCGATTGCAATTGGGATATTGGTTGTTCCGGATTGCATGGACTCGATGCTTGCAGAAAATCCCGGGAAAAAATACCCAAGCCCCACACCAATTCCCATGGCAAGGAAGATCCAAAGTGTAAGGAATCTATCTATAAATCCCAGAGATTTTCTATTTGTAGTTGGATTGCTGTCGTTTATCATTTAACAGCTCTTTTTGTTAATATTTTTGGGAGATATAGAATACTTAGGATATTGTATACCAAGAAAAGTTTCGAATAATCTGCACATTTTGTTCCAATTGTCTGCATGGATGCAATAGCATACTTTCGTACCATCTATGCTTCCCTGGATGAGCCCAATTGTTTTCAATTCCTTGAGATGTTGAGATACGGTGCTTTGGGAAAGCCCCAATGAGTCTACGATATCTCCGCATATACAATCATTCTTTTTTAGTAAGATATCAAGAATAGCAATGCGTGCCGGAGAAGAGAGAACCCTTGCATACTCGGAAAGAGCATTCTGTGAATCGGTGAAATTATCTCGTTTATTGATTCCCATCGGTATATCGCCATCTACCGATGGATGTATTATTTTGTCAAATGAAATTCAAATTCGAACTTATTTTATTCTTTCCGCCTCACACCGAAACTTAGGGTTCATCGAATCAAGTCGGGTTCTAATTTTTTGACCCATGCTAGTATAATTAAAATATAGCTTACCATTAACTAAATATATCGTACCTTCTAAACGGTTAGTTAGCTTTTTATAAGGGGTTAATCTGCCGTCGATGATCATTCTGCTTGAATAGTAATTGATGTTATTACCATCGATTTCGTATTTACCCTGAATTTCAACATCGCTTCCATTGTTATTTTTCATATAAAGAGAGAATTCTCCATCTTTTCTAAGAATAATTTTTTTATAAATCGTATTATTTTCATTTAGGTAAGGTGCATTTTTTGTTACTTTCCAAGATCCTGTCAATCCACCATAGGATTGAGGTGTTAATGTATCGGATTTAAAATCAAATGGTTTTGTTGTTGCATGGAGTATTTTTCCGTTTTCTGTGTGGATTGCTCTGATTGAGATCTCTCCCCCTCTATCTGTTCGATATATTCTACCCGATACTATAATATTAACGGACATTAAGTTTCCTATTTTTTTTGCAGCCTCTCCTTCAATCAAGCCATACATAGAGAGCTTTTGTTCATTGAAAATTTGTGATACTTGCTCCCTTTCCACTACATTGAATTTTTTGAATTGTACAAGGTAACTTGTTATTTTATCGGATACATATAATCCTTGGACTTCATCTGGAAAGCCTACAACTTCCAAAGGTAAAACTAGTATATTGCTTCCTGTTTCGTGAATATCCAATTTGGAAATTTCTTGTGAAATTGAAGATGTAACATCTTCTAACGTTTGGGAATAAACATGAAAAGAAACAAGGATAAATACAAAAATCGATACAATGGGTTTCATTATATAGCTATATCGAAAATAGTTTAAATCTTCGTCAAGTAAATTGTTAATTTTATTCTCACACGGTTTGTAAACATTGTGGATAAACAAGAATAAAAAATTTTCTAAAACACTTTAATCATTTTTATTCATTTTAGCAATTTGGCTTCAGAATGATGGAAACCAAGGACGGGAATCTTCTTGATCCCTCGCAATTATTTTTTCGCTTGCCTTCAATTGAGTAGATATTTTAAATACAAACATTATCTCTAGAGTTCAAAATAGTATCGAATTAGGATCAAAATTGACCACCAAGACTGACATAAACTACGAAGAATCCGAAATCCAACTAGCGAATTTTTCCAAGGCTCTTTCTCACCCTGCTAGAATTCGAATTGTCCGCTTTCTTTTGCATAGAAAGACTTGTTTTGCAGGGGATATATCCAAAGTCATTCCTCTGGGGAATTCAACTATATCTGAACACCTCCGAATTTTAAAATCAGCACAGATCATCCAGGGTGAAGTGGAAGCTCCCCATATTCGTTATTGCATTTGTAAAGAAAACAAGAAGAGAATTGATAAATTTTTAAAAATCCTGGAATTATGATTGACGTAATTCGTCGAAAGACGAAATGATATATAATGCATTCCAAACTTTCAAAGGTTTTATTTATTTTATTGTTATACTTAGCGAGTATCAATTGTAAATTTGACAATTTATTTGATAATCCCTCTCGATTATTTCCTTCCGGCACATCAAACCCTTCCATCCGAGTTCTGGATACGGATTTTTCCAAAGGTAGATTGATTCATAAGCAGACAATTTCATTGGATGATCTTGTAAAATTCCATGGACATAAATGCGACGGTTTGGTTCTGGGATTCCTTGCTTTGCAATATAGTTTTCAAGAAATTTTCCCGGATGGGATTGTGGATAGAACGAACCTTAGGATTGTTAGCAAATCTGGTCCTTGTATCAGTGATGCCGCAATTTACCTTACAGGTGGCAGATACCAATTCAATACTTTCTATGTATCCAATGCAATTCCCTATACATACATTATCCAAAAGATAGATTCAGAGGAGACCTGGGGTGTGAGATTGAAACCGGGAGTGTTTTCGAAAAAGATTGGCACCGCAGGCAAGAAAGCAGTTGCGAAGGAACTGAATTCATGCGAATTAAAAGAATTGAAAAATTGGGAAGATGAGTTTTCCGAATTCCTTTTAAAAGGTAAATTAGAATATCTTTATATATTGGAGAAAGTGGAAAAATTTGACTGGAAGCCTGAATTGGACAATTCATTTATCAAGACAGATGTAATCAATAAAGACAAAGAGGCATGCAATGAGTGATACCACTAAATCATTCGTCTACATACTATTAGTTTATATCGCATTTTTCTTTCTTCCATTAACGGATTCTTTTACACAAGGCTCCATCATGGAAGGCTTTTATATGCTCCAAGACTATGTTCGAGAGCATACACTCACTTGTTTGGTGCCGGCACTTTTTATAGCCGGAGCCATTGCGGCTTTTGTCTCTCAGGCATCTATTATCAAATACTTCTCTCCCGGTTCCAACCCGGCTCTTGCCTACGGGCTTGGTTCCGTATCCGGAACGGTTTTGGCAGTCTGTTCTTGCACAGTTCTCCCGCTTTTCTCGGGCATTTATACCAGGGGAGCAGGGCTTGGGCCTGCTATCGCTTTTGTATATTCGGGTCCTGCAATCAATGTCACTTCGATTTTTCTAACCATGAAGGTGTTAGGTTTGGAAATGGGTGTGGCACGTATCGTTGGATCTGTGATTTTTGCCTTGGTGATAGGTTTAATCATGGGCAAAATTTTTCAAAAGGAAGATTCTGATAGACAATCCAATATCGTAAAAACAAGAAACCAAGAAAGAAGTCGTCCCATCTACCAAGACGTCCTTTTCATAGGACTGCAGGTTTTGGTATTGTTTTTTGCCACATTTTCCAAACCGGATTCTCCTGAATCCTGGCTCATGCCGATTTATGAATATCGCTTCCGGATAGTAGGGGGATTGGTTTTGGGAATTATCGCACTCGCCTTTTCTTGGTTCAATGGCTTTGAACGGACAACATGGATGGAAGAGACCTTGGAATTTTCCAAGTTGATTCTGCCTATGTTACTATTGGGTGTATTTCTTGCCGGGATATTCTTGGGTCGTCCGGGATCGGAGTTCGGGTTCATCCCGAAAGAGTGGATTCAAAATGTTGTAGGTGGGAATTCTCTCCTTGCCAATTTTGTCGCTTCCTTTATTGGAGCTTTTATGTATTTTGCCACGCTAACAGAGATTCCTATTCTGGAAGGACTTATGGGCTCTGGCATGGGCAAAGGCCCCGCTCTTGCTCTATTGCTATCGGGACCCGCACTCAGCTTACCCAATATGTTGGTATTAAAATCTGTGATTGGTTGGCAGAAAACAATTGTATATTGTCTACTTGTTGTCGGATTTTCTACAATTACCGGATATTTATATGGGATGTTATTTTGAAGTGGATTGTAAAAAGGTTTCAAATATGAAATTGAGAACTGAGGACTGAGTCGGATTAAAGATGAAATTTCGAATAATCAATAAATTATTATTTTTTAAATCAAGGAGAAAAATATGAATATAAAAGTTTTGGGCCCGGGCTGTAAAAACTGCCAGACAATTCATGACTATGCCCAAGAAGCTGTTAAGAATTTGGGAATCACAGCTGATATCGAGTATATCAAAGACTCAAAAGAATTCGGAAAATACATCATGGCAACACCGGGACTTGTGATCAATGAAGAAGTGGTTCATGAGGGTAAGCCTCTTCCCAGCCCGGATCAAGTGGCAAAATGGATTGAGGAATACAAGTAGCTCGAATAAATTAACAGTCAAAATTTTTAATAATGAAGTAATATGGGAGAATTAAATACAATTGGAGATAGAATATCTAACCGAAGAATTTCGATTAATGCCGGAAGGCAACCGTGTGGGTTCCTATACTCATAAACCTCGGATTTTAATCCTATATGGCTCTCTTCGAGAGAGATCTTATAGTCGTTTGCTTGCCGAAGAAGCCGGGAGAATCCTTGCGTATATGGGAGCGGAAGTGAAATTTTACAACCCAGATGGGCTTCCTCTCTATGATGGAAATCGATCTGTAGCACATCCCAAAGTGCAAGAATTGCGAGAGCTTTCTATTTGGTCGGAAGGGCAAGTATGGTCCAGCCCAGAAATGCACGGTAATATCACAGGGACTATGAAAACCCAGATTGACTGGATACCACTTGCTCTCCATGCAGTTCGACCAACCCAGGGTCGCACTCTTGCTGTCATGCAAGTCTCAGGGGGAAGCCAGTCATTTAACGCAGTCAATTCTTTACGGATACTCGGACGTTGGATGCGAATGATAACAATTCCCAATCAGTCCTCTGTGGCAAAAGCCTATAATGAATTCGAAGAAGATGGAAGGATGAAGCCCTCCAGTTACCGAGATCGGGTTGTGGACGTGATGGAAGAGCTTATGAGATTTACTTATCTTACTAGAGAACATGCGGAATTTTTAGTGGATCGGTACAGCGAGAGGAAGTCTAAGGATTAGGTAACAATCATGTCATTCGAAAGAAAAAACACTCCATCTATCCACTTCCCAAAATTCAAAGAGTCCCTACCATCACAAGAAGGCAAAACATTTGCCATCACGGGAACAACCTCCGGAACCGGATATGTTGCCGCTAAAACCATTCGTGAATTGGGGGGAAATGTAATACTTCTCAACCGAAATTCCGAAAGGTCAACAAAATCTTTCCAAGAATTGGAAACAATTTCTTCCCAAGGTTCTATTCATGCGGTAGAATGCGATCTTCAATCCTTTGCCTCTGTTCGAAAAGCTGTTGGGGAGATTCAAAAGATCGCCAAAGACGGGCTAGATGTCCTCTGCAATAATGCAGGAGTTATGGCGTTAGCCGACATGGCGACAGTGGATGGGTTTGATGTTCAGATGCAAGTGAACCATTTGTCCCATTTTCTACTTACCGCTGAACTTTTTCCCTTACTGGAAAAAGCGGCTAATTCCAAAGGGGACGCTAGAATAGTAAACCATTCCAGTATAGCTCGAATGAATCCATCCAAGAAGTTGGAAGCCAAGTATATGGAAAAGCGAGGAGGAAATTTGGGAGGCAATGGTGCGAGTATGGTGTTTGGTGGCGCACGATGGAAGCGTTACAACCAGACAAAACTCGCCAATGCAGGCTTCACTGCCGCTTTGCATGAGAAATTACAAAAGGCGGGATCTAAGGTTAAGGCACTTGTTGCACATCCGGGTGTTGCAAACACAGAACTCCAAGTAACATCTGTAAAAGAAGGAGGGATGGGTGCCTTCTTTACAAATATTTTCATGGGATTTGCCGGACAGAGTATGGAAGATGGAGCTATGGGAATTCTTGCTTGTATGTGTCTACCTGAGGCAAAATCCGGCACGTTCTATGGTCCCGGTTCCGGTGTGATGGCAACAAAGGGAAAGGCAGAACCATTCGCTCTAGAATCTTTCTATGACAATGAGGCAACAAGGAATCTGATCTGGGAGAAGAGTTGCGAGGCGATAGGTAGAGAATTTTCTATATAGACCGGTCTATATAATTATGAACGACGCATCCATTCTCGATATCTACCAAGTTACTTTGAGTTCTCAGGAATTGAAAGCCGCAAGAAAAGAGCTCTGGGTGCAGTTGGGACTTGCCGTATTTTTTTGTTTAATGGTTTGTCTGATGATAGGAATTGCCATAATGGAGTTCCCCAAGCAAATTCTTGTGAACAAGAATTACTATTTTTTGTTTTTTATTCTCCCTGTTCTTGGTAGTTGCGGTCTAGCTTACTACTTTGTGAATTCATTTTTGAAAACCAATTCCATCTTTAAAGAAGGAAAGGGGCTACATTTCGAGGGAATAGTGCTTGCGAATTATCATGTAGGTAGCAATTCATTATTTTACAGACTTGTTTTGGGAGACAGATCCATATCCTGTTCTTTTGCTGATCGCCATGATATAAAAGTCGGTGATAGAATCGTACTTGTCACCTTAGACGATGATCCTAAGCTTGATAATCCAACTTCCCTAGCTTACTATCGATGGGACTCAATCGGTAGGAGAACCGACGGAGGCAATACCAATACCAGTATAAATAACAGTATAAATACTAATACCGACAAAATTAATGGAAGCCCTTTCAGTGAAAGGTCATCGGGAATCCGAAAAGGTAAGATTTACTCAGTTGCAAGAAATGACGAACATGCTTGGGAAAAGAATCCGTATAAAAGAGAACTCTTGGGACAATGGAGAAAGAAATTTCCCGATGCTTCGGAACCAAAGAGTCTGGATGAATTCTTGGACGGTTTCTCCGGGCACTAGTTCTACATATTTGTCATTTCATTTCTTCCGAAAAAAAGCAATGATATATTGAATTTCTTTTAATCCAAATGATCTGAATTTATTGTTTACAAATTTGCAGAAATTACTATTTTTATCCTATGTCTGAGGAAGAATATCGATATTGGCTGGAAGCATCTGAAATTGATCTGGAAACAGCACAGGTTTCTTTTAAGGCAGGTATATATAGCAGTTGTGTTTTTCATTGCCAGCAAGCAGTAGAAAAAAAATTAAAAGCAATTCTTGCTTACTCCGGTAAACCCAAATTCACACATTCCTTGACTAATCTGATGGAATTGTTGGTTGAGTCGGGGGATATCCCCGAAGACATTCGCCAAGCAATATCTGAGCTGGATCTACACTACACTCATTCTCAATATCCGGGTATTACATCGATTAAGAAATTGTATTCGAAAAAGAAAGCGGAGGATGCATTAGTATGGGCGGACCTGCTCCTAAAATACGCAGACTCCCTGCAATAGACTCGGATTTTCTTCGGTCCATGCAATCGCGCTTGGAGTCTTGGGATCCAATGGCTGTAATTTACCTATTTGGTTCCCGTGCAAAAAATACGCATGGCTATTATAGCGACTATGATCTGTTAATTTTTTAACTGCCTATTTCTCAAGACAATCCAAAAAAATATCCATGACCTTAATTAAATTCTTCTTGGATTTCTTCATTTCATTGGATTCTAGGAATGAGAGCGAAAGTAAAGAATGCTTGATCATACCAATAGTATGTATGTAAATGGAGAAAATATGAATCAATCAGAACGTTTGCAATACTTGGATTTATTGAGAGGATTTGCTATTTTTGGAATATTGGTTTCCAATCTTCCGATGATTGCGGAACCACCTTTTGGGATTGGGCTAAACAACTCGGAATACTCGCTTTATATTTTGGGATTGATATATTTCTTTGTTACTGGTAAGTTTTTTGTGATTTTTTCCTTTGTATTTGGATATGGATTTACCATATTATTGAATAGCTTAGAAAAGAAGGGTATTGATTCCAAAAATATTTTTTATCGAAGGCTTATGGGTCTAGCGATGCTTGGAGTCTTTCATGCAATATTTTTCTTTAATGGAGATATACTGGTCACTTACGCTATTTTGGGATATTTTTTGTATAAGTTTAAAGATTCCAGTGATGGTAAAATACTCAAGACCGGTTTTTCTTTCTGGATTCTCTCTGCGATTCTCTATGCAGTAATGGGTTTGTTGATCTATTTCGCTTCAACAGAAGAAACGAACACATCTCTTGAATTGACAAAACTTTCTATCCAAGGCTACCTTGGCAATTTTGCTTCTTCTACTATGCAGAGACTGGAAGATCTCACCTATACATTTCCATTCATTCTTCTATTCAATTGGTCTTCGGCATTTATGATGTTCTTGTTGGGGCTGTGGATGGGAAGAAAAAAAATTCTACAGAATCCGGATGATTTCTTTAACAGATTCAAAGGATATTGGATTTCGATTTTTACGGTAGGTTGTATAAGCAATGGTCTCTATGTCTGGGGGAATCTTGAAACATTTAATATATTCCACAGTCTTATAACGAATTCATTGCTAGCTTTAGGCGGAATTAGCTTTGCCTTAGTCTACTGTTATGGATTGTATTTATTCTCCAAATCAGAAAATAATATATTGACCGAAATTAAAAATTCTATAGCTACGGTGGGAACTATGTCGCTCACGAATTATTTAATGCATTCTATTCTATTGGCTTGGATTTTCAATGGCTGGGGTTTTGGATACTATGGGCAACTGGCACCGGAGGTTTATATGCTCTTGGTATTTCCTATCTATGGTGTGAATATAGGATTCAGTGTTTTCTGGAAGAGATATTTTTCCATGGGTCCTTTTGAAATCATACTGAGAAAGTTTACTTATGGGAAAAGTTCTAATTAGGGTAGTGTTCAAAATATAATATCTAAAAAGTTCTTGAAAGAAAAGCTATAATATTATAAAATTTTGGAATGGAATTCAACATTACACATATTTATAAATCCGGCGAGAGATCATTCAATGTCCTTATGCTATGGGTATTTCGTGTATGTTCTTTCCTATTTCCACTGATCTTGGTTCTTGCCATGTTTTTGGATAGAAATTTATCCGCTGAGTCGCTTCAAATCATGACTTATATCTGGATGGGTATTGCCGGTTTAATGAGTTTGATTTTTATCATCATTCGTTTTGATTTGGATGGAATCCCACCCCAAGGTGTAATCTATCGTTTGGATTCCGACACGCTTATTGTGGAAACTCATAACCGAAAAGGGAAAAAACTCAAAGAAACAATTTATCCCTTGAAAGATTTGGATTTTTTTCATGGAGGACCTCGAATTCAACGAAACGATTTCGGACAGCAATCAGGAAGATCCACAAGGGGGACGGTTAATACGCCTGTAACAGGGATGTATGCAAAAAGAAAGGTGGATAACACACCGACTCAACTTTTTCAAATCTTTGGAATGAAGGCTGAAATTATTGAAGAACTTAGAAAAATCGCGGATCATATCAATAAAGAAATTGCAAGAGTTCAAGGTATATCTTTGAATGCTTTGATTGAAAAAATGAGTAAAACATTTGAAGAAGCTGAAAAAACTTTCGAGTTTACAATATCTTTGGAAAAAGCCAAAGAGGACAGAAAAATTTCGACTCCACAATACAAGAATAAATATTCCGGGGATAAGCAGAAACCCTCAGGAATAATTTGGATAGATTATCTTTTATTAGTCTGGATGTGGGGTGTTTTGTTTTTACTTACTTAACCATTTATGTAGGATATCGATTAGATGTGTCCGGTCTATAGGTTTACTCAAGTAATCATTCATCCCGTTTTCTATGCACCGATTCTTTTCATCTTGAATTGTACCTGCAGTTAAAGCCACTATTGCTATCTTAGATATATTTTGACTTTCTTCAATCTCCCTAATTTTTTTAGTAGCTTCATATCCGCTCATAACAGGCATTTGAATATCCATGAATATCAAAGAAGGATTTTCCTCTAGGAATATTTTGATAGCCATCTCTCCATTTTCTGCTTCGAAGATGACAGCCTCCGGTATGATACTAATAATCATGCTCTTGGCAAGTAATCTATTGATCGGATTATCGTCGACTACCAATACACTTAAATTTTCTTTAAGTCGAGTGATTATTTTTTTGTCTTCTAATATTGGTTTGTCGGAAATATTTTCATTTCCAATCTCAACGGGAAGATATAAACGGAAGAAGAAGAGGCTACCTTTATCAAGTTCACTTTCCAGTTCAAGGTGACTGTTCATAAGAGCCAAAATCTTATTGGTTATAGTTAGACCAAGCCCTGTTCCGCCATATTTTCGAGTGGTAGAGCCATCCGCCTGAGAGAATGCTTCAAAGATAGCCGATTGATTCTTTTGGGATATACCTATTCCCGTATCTCGAACACTAAACAAGAACAAACGATGACCTGATTGATTTTGTTCTTCGGTAATTTCGATGCAAATCTCGATTTCTCCTTTTTCTGTAAATTTAATGGAATTACCCAGTAAATTAACAAAAATTTGTCGAATTCTAATAGGATCCAAATAAACATATTGGGGAACTTCAGATGATATTTTGATTCGTAATTCTAATTGCTTCTGGTTTATATCAGGGTAAAACATCTCTGAAATTTGTTCAATCAGCTCTCTAATATTTGATTTAACCGGATGTAATTCCATTTTTCCCGCTTCTATTTTGGAAAGATCAAGAATATCATTGATTATATACAATAGATTTTTTCAGGACTTATATATGGATTGGATATATTGTAACTGTGATTCATTCAATTGAGTTTTAAAAAGCAATTCGGAAAATCCTATTACACTATTCAGAGGAGTTCTTATTTCATGACTCATATTCGCCAAGAATTCGGATTTGAATTTATTCGCTTGTTCCGCACGCTCTTTTGCTTGTTTAATGCGATCTTCCAATTCACTTCTTTCAATTGCAGTTGCTAGACTATCAGAAAAACTATGGAGCAAAGTAACTTCTTCTTCTGTCCATATCCTTTCGTGGTACAAATCATCAAAACCAATTATCCCTCTTAAATTTCCATGAAGAAGGATCGGAACCAATACGAGAGATTTTATTTTTTGTTTCTCTAATACATTTCGTATTATTATATTGTCTGAAATAGATGCTACTACTCTCTGATAGCATCTACCTTCCCTTAACTCAATTATGGATTCATTGAAGTATTTTAGCTTAAGACCATCCAGGTCACTTAGGTTAAATATATCGGGACGTCCATCAGCATAACATTCATATTCAAGCTTACAGGTAGGTTCCTCAAGTGAGTTATCAATTGATAAATAATAAGACTGGTCTGCACCTAAACTTTCTCCAATTCTTTTTAACGAATTTTGAAGGGAAATTTCCGTATTGGGATTAGCAAGTAACTCTGCCGTTGACTTCGAAATTGCCTTAAGCATTTTTTCTGTCCGATTAAGTTGATCAATAATAAACTTTTGTTTATTGATATCTTGGAATGTACCATATAGTCTTACACAGACACCATTCTGGAATTCAGCGTTTCCAACTCCTCTAACCCAAATTTGTTTACCTTTCCCTGTCGTAATCTGTAATTCCAAATCATATGGATTTCCATCGACCAAAGTCTGCTGAATTGTTTTTTGAAGGAGTTCCCTACTTTCTGGAGAATAAAAGGAGAGCATCTGATCGTATGTAGGGACAAAATCGTGATCTACTTCATGAATTTGGCGAATCGTATCTGTCCAAATGATTTCACCCGTGACTATATTGTGTTCCCAACCTCCAACCAAAGCTACTTGGTTGGTCTGAGCCAGAAAATTTTTGGTCTTTTCCAAAGCTTCGACTGTCAGTTTAAGATCAGTTATGTCATTTATTTGACCAACTAATCGTATAGGTTTAGAATTTTCATCTCGGAGCAAGCGGATAGAACTTTTGACCCATTTAATTGCTCCATTAATAGATATTATTCTATAAGATAGTTCATGTTTGTCTTTTTTTTCCAGGTTTTCAAATATTCCCTCAAACAATACAGCATCATCCGGATGAATTACATCTTTCCAAATAGTTTTTCCTTTTTCAATCCAATCCATCTGTGGATATCCATACAGTTTTTCAACTGAAGGTGTGACGAATAGAGTTTCTAAATCAGGGTAGGTCATAGACCATACCACATCTGTCATTTCATTCAGAATGCTTTCTAGTTTTTGGTTGGTTTCATGAATAGCAAATTCAAAATTTTTCTGATCGGTAATATCCTGAAACATTCCAACCAATCTTGTAACTTCCCCATTGGAAACTATAGGATAACCTGAAGCACGAACCCAGCGGAGATTGTCTTTTGCCGTTATAAATCTACACATAACATCAAATTGTATGTGTTTTTTAATTGTATCATCAATCGCTTGAGAAATGGTTGGTCGGTCTTCAGGATGATAGAAGTCTATTCCATTAACTTTATTGTGGTCAAAGCTCTTGTCCACTTCGTGGATAGAATACACTTCATCCGTCCAAAATGTCTTCCCTGTTTTTAGATCAAGTTCCCAAGCACCAAGCTTGGCAATACGCTGAGCATCGTTCAAAAGTGTTGTTATTTTTTGGAGTTCATTTTTTTGAGAATTCAAAACTTCTTTTAATTCCAAAATCTCAGCTTGCTTTTTCCTTGTGATTATATTGTGGACAACTTCTCCCGCCAAAAGCCTTAAGGATTCCTGTTGTTTTTCGTCTAACTTTCTGGGAATATTATCTATTACACAAAGAGTCCCCAGTGCATGACCATCGGGCGTTATAAGAGGCTGACCGGCATAGAATCTAATTTTGGGATTACCGGTAACTAGTGGGTTTTCAATAAAACGCTCATCTAATTTTGAATCTTCAACTACGAAAACATTCTGATCCATTATAGCATATTGGCAGAAAGAAATATTTCTCGGAGTCTCATTTGCATCTAGACCCACTTTGGATTTAAACCATTGTCTATCTTTGTCTATCAAACTCACCAATGCAATGGGAACACCACAAATGGTTGCAGCTAATTTTGTAAGTCTGTCAAATTGGTCTTCAGCAATTGTATCCAATAGGTCATAACTATAAAGAGCTTTTAACCTTTCATTTTCGGATTCCGGTATCGGGGGTTTTAGGATTTTTTTGCTCATTGATTCTTTCAGATCTGCCACTTTAAAATCCAGTTAAGCCTTGATATTTTATTAGGCAAGAATAAATAAAATCTACGATTTCTTTTTTGAAAATCAATATCAATTGGAAAGTTGTTAATAAATTAATTTTTTCTAGTCAAAAAATTGAGATTAACCAACAATGAACTAAGTCATTATATGAGAAATATCTTGAAATTATTGGGTATAATTGCAATTATAGGAGGTTCTATTTTGGGATTTTTTAAATCCATGGAACAATCTATGATTTTCTATCCGGAAAAATTGCATCCGAATTTTAGCTATAACTTCCCTTATTCTTACGAAGAGATCAATCTAAGAATGTCCGATGACACATTGATAAACTCTTTGTTTTTTCCATCAGAAAATACTCTTAAATCTTCATTATCATCTAAACCAACAGATAAGAATAAAAAGTCTCATGGCATCATTTTATACTTCCATGGAAATGCAGGAAGTCTTGCCAGTTGGGGATATATTGCCGAGGACTTTCTCCCTCTGGGTTGGGATGTGTTGGTAACAGATTACAGAAGCTATGGGAAAAGTGAGGGAAGCCCTGACGAGGTCAAATTGCACTCCGATGCGGCGGAGCTTTATGAATACCTCAAGAAGCGCTTCCCGGAACAGGAGATTTTGCCCTATGGACGCTCCATTGGAACGGGTATCGCCGCCAAACTGGCAAGAGATATGAACACACCACGATTGATTCTAGAAACACCGTATACTTCTTTTCCTGATCTTGCGAGAGTATACTATAATTTCTTACCGACTTTCATTATGGGTTATCGCCTCGAAACCTTGGATTACGTAAAGAATTTTTCCGGTAAAACTTTGGTCTTGCATGGGGATCGTGATGAGATTATCCCAGTGGCGATGGGTAGGAAATTCGCAGATGTTAACGATAGAGTCCATTATGTGGAGATCCCCGGTGGACAGCACAATAATCTGGGGGAGTTTCGATTAACCGGTGAGGTTGTGAAGGGGTTTTTGAAGTGAGGGATGAAAAAAACTGAAAGCTTTCCTGTTTTTTTATTGTTTAATTTAAAATTGTTCCAATTGAAGTATGAGATATTGGTTTCCTCACCACAGACGGGATATTGGAAACAACAGATGAAATAAATCTATTCTATGAAGACCATGGCTTAGAACCATTTTTTGTGAAAAATGCTGATTCTTCTCCTGAGAAGTTGGCCGATGAGTTATTGCAAGATTTAGATAGATTTACTGATCCCGATAATATTGATCCGGACGACATAGCATTTGTAATGCTAAAAAGGGAGAGGTAATCTACCGCAGACAATTGGACCCATCAAGACAGAATAACGAAGTCGATGTGATGAGGGAATCCTTGGCACAAGCGTTGGATGCATATATTACCGAGGGTAAGTTTTTTCTATCTTGACAATTTCAATGCAACTGAATTCAATTGACTAACCGGTTATTCTTTGAATTGAATTGTCGGAGAGGAAAGTTAAATGTATATTTACTCAGTAATTGCCCAGATTATAGTTGCGGTTTCAATAGCCGTTGTATGGATATTTCGTTTTGATAACATAGTCCAAGAGTTCAAACAATATGAGTTGAGTGATCTAACTCGCTCCATTGTAGGTGCCACTAAAATATCACTTGCTACATTGCTCGTTGCAGGTATATGGTATGAGGGCTTGGCACTTATTCCGTCACTTATCATGGCATTTTTGATGCTGAGTGCACAATATTTTCACTTTAAGGTAAAGAATCCAATCAATAAAAGAATTCCATCTTTAGTGCTCATGTTGATCTGCCTATTTATTGCCGGAGTGTCCTCTGAATTGATTCATTTATGAATCTAATTCATATCTTGATTTCCATTTCGAGTATCTCCTTTTTTGTTTATGGAATGAGCTACTTTTTTACACAGGGAATGAAGTCTGAATTCAAAAGATTTGGACTGGAAAAATTCGGAATGCTCACAGCAATTTTGGAAATATGCGGATCAATTGGATTGATTGTTGGTTTATGGATCTTTCCTCTATTGGTTTTCTCCTCTGCCGGGCTTGCTACTCTGATGTTTTTGGGTGTGATTGTTCGAGTCAAAGTTAGAGATTCTTTTTTAGTGAGTTTCCCCGCTTTTTTCTTTATGATTCTGAATTCATATATTTTTTATCTTGCTATTCAATGAACTGATTGGATATAGAATTCGTTCCAGCAGATTGAATTCCAAGTTCTTATCTATTGCCATGCAAGCGAGATAAGCATCCATCATCAAGAAAATTTTCCTTGCCGATGCATTGACTATTTACCATCCTAGAATCATGGCAAGAACAGAATCTAAAATGGTTGAACTGGGAAGCATTAGCCCGGGATTTACTCTCCCTTCTCCGATTGATAACAAAACCTATTCGTATGAAGATTGCCGAGGCGACAAGGCAACAGTTGTAATCTTTATGTGCAATCATTGCCCCTTCGTGATTCATATTGCGGAAGGTCTTGCACAGTTTTCCAAGGACTGGATGGCTAAAGGTGTGAACTTTGTAGGAATTAACTCCAATAATGTGGA